>DMHB01000098.1 GCA_003449595.1 Microscillaceae bacterium
TCAATGAAAAAGGCATTATGGCTGTGCCCGATATTTTGGCAAACGCCGGCGGTGTTTCGGTTTCTTATTTCGAATGGGTACAAAACCGCTTAGGCTACAAGTGGACTGCCGAGCGTATCAAACGCCGCAGCGACCGCATTATGTCGGAAGCTTTTGAGCGTGTACACGAAACATCTCAACAATATAAAGTATCGCTTCGCATAGCCGCCTATATGACCGCCATCGATAAAGTGGCTAAAACTTATACCTTCCGAGGAGGCTATTAAGCTTTTTCTGAAACCAACTTTCACCCAAAGTCTTTGTGGATAATTTCACAAGGACTTTTTTTTAGAATTTTTCCACTTCCTAAAGCGAAAGAATAAAAAAAGTTGGCTAATTTGATTACTCATTTTAAACCCTTCACTTTTTCAACCAATGTTCAAAGATTTCAAAACTTTCATCGCCCAAGGCAATGTCATGGACTTAGCCGTGGGTGTTATCATTGGGGCTGCTTTCGGCAAAATTGTCGATTCGGTAGTCAATGATTTAATTATGCCTTTTGTAGGGATTGCCTTTCAGGCAGATTTCAACAACTTATATGTGCCCTTGTTTCGCTCTGACAAGTTGGTGGCTGGTATGCCGCTCGAAGAAGTAAAGAAATTAGGGCCGGTTTTCGCTTGGGGCAGTTTTGTAACGGTGGTCATCAATTTCTTGATTTTAGCGTTCATCGTGTTTATGTTGGTAAGGTTGGTCAACCGTGTGGTTCAGAAAAAAGCAGCCGAGCCGGCACCCCCTTCCAATCAAGAAATCTTGTTGGGCGAAATCCGCGACTTGCTCAAGCATAAACCTTGACTAATTTTTCACGCAAAGCAAGCCTTCTTTCTTTGCGTGAAATTTCTTCTGTACCCTTTGCGTGAGTCCCACCCCCTCCATAGTTTGTGTCTCACAAACTACTTTTAAGTGAAAATCTGTCCAATCCGTTTTATCTGTACCGCTTTTTTTCATTTCGTCCTAAGATAACTTGACAGCAAATGCAACACACCCCTAAATCCCCTCTCAAGAGGGGACTTTTTTCGTATTCAATCCGTGAAAATCCTTTCCGGTTTTCTACATCTTGTTGATAATTTTATAAATGCCACCTTTCAAAAGATACTTCAAATAGCGATTTTAAAATTCTGAAAATCAACGTTTTATGTAGCTTTATTGTCGCGCCAATTATTTTGAATGATAGCTCATTTCCCGGCATAAGCCTCGTATTTTGAAAGCAGTATTCAAATTAAAGAGCCATTGGAGTAATCATACATTTTATCCTTGCCGAGTTCATATCTTGCTCGAAACACACGCTGACTTATCGCTAACCTGCTTTTGGTAATTCGCCTGAACTCACTTAAATTGCGGATTGGTTTGGTATTAGAAGCCCCCTTTATATGAGCAAAAAGAAGACAGGAAAAACAGAGTTTGTCAGGTGGTTTGGTCCTATCTTAGATTCGTTACGTGCGCTTAGTGGTTCGGCAAAACCGAAAGAAATTATGCGTTGGATTGGCGAGCAGCACAATATTCCGGATGAGGTACTCAACGAGCGTTACGAAAAAACCGGCTTGCTGCGTTTTCAAAACCAGCTGGCGTGGGCAAGGCAATATTTGGTATGGGAAGAACTACTTTCAGCTTCCAAATATGGCGTTTGGGCACTTACCAGCAAAGGTTGGGAAACCCACCTGAACGAACACCAAGCCAATGAGATTTTTTATAAATGGGTCAAAGTGTTTCAAAATCTCCGCAAAGATAAAACCTCTGAAACGGTGGATGCTGAAGCTGAGAAAATCATCAAAATACAAGAAGAAGCCGATCCCGACCTCAGCAAAAACAAGCTCAAGCCCACCCTGATGGAAATATTGCAAAATCTCTCGCCTCCGGCTTTCGAGCAACTTTGTGGCAGATTGCTGCGCGAATACGATTTTGAAAATGTAGAATTTAGCCCCAGCACCAGCCAAGATGGCGGCATCGACGGCTTAGCGACCCTCAAGCTGAACTCCTTTGTCAATATCAATGTGTTTTTTCAATGCAAGCGTTTTGCCGATGTGGTACCGATCGATAAAATTCACGCCTTTATGCTGCTGATGGATGCGCAGCCTCGCAACATCGAAAAAGGTGTTTTCATCACCACTGGGTCTTTCCCGAAAGCCGCCTTAGAAATAGAACGCCACAACCCACGCCTCGACTTGATAGATGGAGACCAGTTGGTTGAAATGTTTGAAAAAGTAGAACTGGGCGTTAGTCCGCGCATTGTATTTGAACCCGACTTGCCTTTTTTTGAACAATATTTGGGCAAAACACCTCCCTCCTAACCCCCTATTTGCTCATTTGGGACGAATCGTGATAGTATGCTGAGTTAACTCGGAAGTATGAAAATAAACCAACCGTTGGGTAACTTTCTCAATCTGAAAACTTCCATCTGTCAATGAAACTTCGATGCCATAAGGATATTGATACGAAGGTATGTATATCTCGGTATAAGCCCGCGCTGAGGGTTGGTGCTCAAAAGTAAATCGGAATACTTTGGTTTTCCAGTTGTACTCCAACAAAACCGGCTTACCGGCTGTGGCCACCGGATAAGGTCGCAGCAGCGCCTCCAATGCCCGCCCGCCTGAGTTCAAGTCGGCTGGGTTCTTCTGTTGGTCAGGGCTAAAAATCGATAAATCTTCCCCATTCCATTGGTCGCCGCGCTCGTTAGTATTGTCGGCAGTATAGTTCCACAAAGTAAAATGCAATAGGTTGGCCTCAATGGCTTGAAGGGTGCGATCCAAGGCAAGGTTTTGCCGTTTGAAATTCCCGGTTTTGTAGGCTTTGCCTTCGTGCATATCCATCGGAATACCCACTTCGCCCAGCAGCGTAGGGGCTTGGTGCAGCAAGGTGGCACTTTCTTGTTTGTGGTGGTTCATCTGGTCGATAAACGAACGCAAAATGGCCGCTTTGCCCAGCAGCATTTTCTTGTCTTTGAAACTATAGCCCAGCCAAGGGTTGTACTTTTTGGTAAACAGCGTCATGGCATCATACCAATGCGAGGCATTTACTACATTGGGCAAGATTTTCGGGTCGATTTGGGGAGGTGCTTGCAGCACAGGCGGCTCCAAGAAAATAATGGCTTGCGGGTCGATGCTTCGGATGGCTTGGGCATAGCGCTCGATGAATGGCAAGAAATATTGCTGTATAAAGTTGACAGGCTGCCCGTTGACCGTGCTAAAATAAGTAGGATTAAGTAGCACCGGCACCCCTTGTGCGTTGTCTTCCCAAACCCCGTGCTGCTTCCAAACACACTTTTTGCCGCTCATCCAAGCCTTCAGCCCTTTGGGATTGAGCGTGGTTTTGCCTACTTTTTTAGCCCCCAAGAGGCCAAAATCCCACAAGGGCACTTCGAGCGAATGCCCGCTACCGGCCACCATCGCCTCGAAAGGAGAAAGAATCACCCCTTTTTTGACAGGAAAATCATTTTGCAACAAATTGCTGTTGCCAATCCACCCGGCGGAAGGCTCGTTGAAAGTGTCGTAGCCGATTACCTGTGGCAAACCTTGCAACCGTTGCGCTACTTGTTGCATCGCCGCGATAAAATGCTCTTGCAAGAAATCCTGAATATTTTGATCGCCCACTTTCAAGGAGGGGGCAAAGGTGCGGCCACCAAAAAACAGCGTAAACATCGTAGCACAAGCCAATTTGCCGTAGTTGGTTGTCCAAGCCATCCGTGGGAAAGGGTCGCCGTGCAGGTTGTGTACCAAGGCTGCCCCGGTTTCGTGGAAATGGTCGATATCCAATCCGGCGGCTTCAAACGTCCACGCCGGAGCACCGTCGCCGCCCGAAAATCGACTCCAAACGTCTTGATGTGGGTCGATAAAAATCCAAAAACCATACTCGCCTGCTTTGCGCACCAAAGCGTGTAGGTATTCCAAATAAGCATCGTCGTATTGGTCGGGGGCGTGTGGCGCGATGGCCTCCCAGGTGGTTATCAGGCGCAATGTATTGAAGCCCCAATGTTGCAATCGTTTGAAATGACTATCGGCCTCAGCCAAAGGGAAAGGCCGCCCCACAAAAGATATTTTTTTATGAATGTCTAAAAAACCTTCCTTGACGTGGCTGTATTGCATAGGTGTATAGGGCATTTTGCTGCTGCCTCCCAAGTTTACCCCCCGCAACATCACGGTTCTGCCTGCTTCATCTATAAAATTTGCGCCTTCAATGCGAATCATATTGTAATTTTAGCTTTGATTTGGACTTAATTATACAAAAAATGCCTTCAACTGCCTTGGTTATACTTCATTTTTTCATACATTTTTGAATTGAATACCGCTTTATGAAACTCTGGGAAAAAGGAATTCCAACGCTTCAAGCCATTGAAAACTTTACAGTAGGCAAAGATCGTGAGTTGGATATGTATTTAGCGCCTTTCGATGTACTGGGCACGATGGCGCATTGCCTTATGCTGGAAAGCATCGGATTGTTAGACAAAGCCGAGCTGAGCGCTATTTTGGCGGCTTTGAAACAAATTTACCAACAAATTCAAGCAGGTCAGTTTGCCATCGCCCCCGAGGTAGAAGATGTGCATTCGCAAATAGAGCTACTATTGACCCAAACCTTGGGCGAGGCTGGCAAAAAAGTACATAGTGGGCGCTCGCGCAACGACCAAGTTTTGTTAGACATCAAACTGTTTATGCGCCACGAAATAGAGCGCATCGTGCAGCTTTGCGATGCCTTGATTACGACCTTGCTCGCCCTGAGCGAAACACACCGCCAAGCCCTGATGCCGGGCTATACCCATCTGCAAGTAGCAATGCCTTCATCGTTTGGGCTTTGGTTTGGGGCTTACGCCGAGGCCTTGGCCGAAGACTTGATGGTATTGCAAGGCATTTTTAAAACTGTGAACCAAAATCCGTTAGGTACGGCTGCCGGTTATGGCAGTTCTTTTCCGCTCGACAGGCAACTGACCACCCGGTTGTTGGGTTTTGAAAATGTGGCCTACAACGCCATTCACGCACAAATGGGGCGGGGAAAGATAGAGAAAAACGTCTGTTTTGGCTTGGCCAACATTGCGCAGACCCTCAGCAAAATGGCGATGGATATCACCCTTTTTGCAAGCCAAGATATGGGGTTTGTAAGCCTGCCCGATGCGCTGACCACGGGGTCGAGCATTATGCCACACAAAAAAAATCCGGATGTTTTTGAGCTTATCCGCGCCAAGTGCAACCGGCTGCAAAGTCTGCCCTACCAAATGAACTTGATTACCCAAAACCTGCCTTCGGGCTACCACCGCGACTGGCAAATTTTGAAGGAAGACTGCTTGCCTGCTTTCGACCAACTGGCCGCCTGCCTGACGATGCTGGGACAAACCTTGCCTGAACTGCGCATCAAACCCAATATTTTGCAGCAAGACAAATATGCGTATCTCTTCAGTGTAGAGCAGGTCAATGGTTTGGTAATGCAAGGCGTGCCCTTTCGGGATGCCTATCGGCAAGTGGCCGACTTGATAGCCCAAGGCCAAAAACCAGCAACAGCTTCGCTATCCAGCTATACCCACGAGGGCAGCTTAGGAAATTTGGCCACCGAGGCCATTCGCGCCAAGCAACGGCAAGCCGTCGAATCGTTTGGCTTTGGGTCAATTCACCAAGCCCTGGCTTATCTATTCGATTACAATTAATCGACAACGCCTCTAAAACATCCAAACAATTGATAGCGAGTAGGTAAAAACTTCGTAATTTTGCAGCAAAAACAAAGTTGACTATGAAAAAAATTCTATTAATGGCCTCTTATGTGATTCTTTTGGCCGGAATCACCTCCTACAAACCTACAGTGAAAACCGTCGAGGTATTGTGTTTTGAAAATAAAGACAAGGGGAGATTTATTCGGTTCAGCAAAAACGCTGATTTGACTGTGAACGGCACTTTGAAGCACGAATCAGGCACCATCAATTTTGTAGGGATGTACGATGACATCGGGATGATTATTGCCTATAAAGACGACGATATTGGCGATTGGGTGGCCGAAGAATGGGGCTATCGTTTGGAAGAAGGCTATATTTTCGACCCTTACAACAACGAGTACCAAACCGCTACTTGCAAATAAAGGTTTTCATTGTCTTGTTTCGATACATTTAAAAAAGCCCGTAGATAAAATCTGACGGGCTTTTTGTTTCACACACACTAACTACAAAATTAGTTTTGCACGGGCTTCCACATATCTAACAATTTCTTGAAAGAATCTTTGATAGAATCAACCGTTGGCAATTTGGCTTCGGTAACAGGCTTGCTCAAACCTTGGGTGATATCGCCATAGATTTGGTTGATATTTTCTTGTGCTTTCTTCAAGTTCTCATTGTAAATCGCTGAAAGTTCTTGCGTTGACTTGCTTTTCAAAGTTGAACGCAAAGCCTCGAACCAGCTCTTACCAAAACTTTCTTGTGCATCCAATACTTCTTTTACAAAAGCAGGAGCTGCATCGAAATTCAATTGGTTTTTCAATACGCCTACAAAGGTAGAAGCGATTTCTTGCTGCTTAGCCAACCACTCGTGATATACTTCGGTTGTCTTTTCGAATACTTCGGGCTTACCGATAGAATCTTGTACTTTTTTTGTAGAGTCAACGATGGCCTCAACAATTTGATTTTGCAATCCTACAAAATCATTTACTACGCTTTTTGTATTTTTCATAGGTAACACTTATTTAAAGGTTTCGTTACAAAAGTAAGCAAGTAGTATTATTCTCAAAAACATTTTTAGAAAAAATGCCTAATTTTTATCAAAACAGCAATACTAATGCAAACAAAATTAGCAATAATTGTACTTTTCCAATAAATTAGAATTTTTACTCTAAAAAATCCCTAAAACTAAATTATAACTATTCCAATAAATTCCTTAACTTTCTCTCAACTAAGCCCGAAACTTGTAATTTTGCAGTACACACCAAACATCCCCCAAGCCTGTGCACCTATCTTTGGTCATCCCTTTGCTCAACGAAGCCGAATCTATCCCCGAATTAGCTCAGTGGATAGCACAGGTATTGCAAAAACACCCTTGGAGCTATGAAGTGATTTGGGTGGACGATGGCAGCACCGACACGTCTTGGCAGGTGCTGAACGAGCTGACTGCCCAGTTCCCTCACCACAAAGCCATTCGCTTTCGCCGTAATTATGGCAAATCTGCCGCCCTACACGTAGGCTTTGCGGCTGCGCAAGGCCAGGTGGTCATTACTTTGGATGCCGACCTGCAAGACAGTCCCGATGAAATTCCGGCGCTTTACCAAATGGTTGTAGAAGAGGGCTATGATTTGGTGTCGGGTTGGAAAAAAGTGCGCCACGATTCGCTGCTCAAAAACCAAACCTCTAAGTTTTATAATGCCGTTACGCGGTGGGTGTCGGGTATTGCGCTACACGACTTCAACTGCGGCCTGAAAGCCTACCGCCGCGAAGTAGTAAAAAGCATAGAAGTATATGGCGAAATGCACCGTTACATTCCGCTGTTGGCCAAATGGGCAGGCTTTCGGAAAATAGGCGAAAAGGCCGTGCAACACCAAGCCCGTAAGTATGGTGTAACCAAGTTTGGCTTAGAGCGGTTTTTGTTTG
>DMHB01000099.1:0-1766 GCA_003449595.1 Microscillaceae bacterium
TCAGGTTGGAAAAAAAATCCGTGTAAATATCCTTATTTAAGTGGCCTCAAGGCTATTTTCTGCTCAATTTATACTGCCAAAAACAACATACCGCTTGTATGGCCTCTACCAAATAGTGTAGAAGGCCAAAATCAATAAGCAATACAAGTAATTCTATTATTTTGTGTGTTACCCGATGCGCTAACCCTGTGGCAGTTGGCCGGTAATGATGGCAACGATTTGTGCCAGTTCGTCAGGCGACAAAGCAGACCCTGAAGGCAGGCAAAGCCCTCGGGCAAAGAGATCTTCAGCTATTTGCTCACCAAAATAAGGGAAATGTTGAAAGACAGGTTGTAAGTGTAGCGGCTTCCAAATTGGCCTGGCTTCGATGTGCGAGACAGCCAAGGCCATCCGAATTTTGTCGGGCAGGCTTTTGTCTGTAAAAGTCAAACAAGTCAACCAACGATTGGAGAAACTATGCGTAATTTCTTCCTGAAATTGAATTTGCGAATACTCCCGCAAGGCACTTTGGTAATACATAAAGTTTGCCCTACGTGCGGCTATTCTTTGTTCGAGCACTTGCATCTGGGCGATGCCTAAAGCAGCCAGTACATTGCTCAGCCGGTAGTTATACCCAATGGCTTCGTGGTGGTAGTAGGGCAAATCGGCTTTGGCTTGGGTAGCCCAATAGAGTGCTTTTTGTCGCAATACTTCCTCTTTGACAAGTAACATTCCGCCTGCCGAAGTGGTAATTATTTTATTGCCATTGAACGAAAATACGCCTACATCGCCCCAAGCGCCTGCTTTGGTAGCCTGATAACTGGCACCCAAGGCTTCGGCTGCATCTTCCAAAATAGGCACTTCATACCGGCGGCATAACTCGGTGATTTCGGTCATAGCCGCTGGCTGTCCATACAAATGCACTACGATAACCGCCTTCAAAGGCAAATTTGCCCGCCGACAATGCGCCAAGGCTTCGGCCAACCACTCCGGACTCATATTCCAGGTTTGCGGCTCGCTGTCTATAAAAATGGGCGTTGCCCCTTGGTACACAATGGGGTTGGCAGTCGCAGCGAAAGTCAAGGTTGGGCAAATTACATAATCGCCGGGTTGCACATCCAAGAGTTTCAACCCTAAATGGATGGCCGCCGTGCCCGAGTTGACGGCCAAGGCATACGGCATAGCGCAATAGTTGGCTACCTGCTGCTCAAACGTATCCAAATTTTGCCCCAAAGGCGCAATCCAGTTGCTGGCCAAGGTTTGCTGAAGCAAGGCCAACTCTTGACCGCTGAGGTGAGGGGGCGAAAGATAAATGGGTGTGGGCATAGTGTTTAGGTATTCCCTTTGAAAACCTCCATCGTTTGGTCTTTGTGGGCATCGACTCCGTGGCCGGTGATTACTTTTTGAAAGGTGAGCAATAAGATTTTCACATCCAGTTGCCAGCTCAAATTTTGAACATAATAAACATCGTAGGCAAATTTCTGTGTCCAAGTCAATTGGTTTCTGCCATTTACTTGCGCCCAGCCCGTAATTCCGGGTTTAACTTGTAACCGTTGTCGTTGAAAATCATTATAAAGTGCTGCATAAGCCTGCGGCAAAGGGCGTGGCCCTACCAAACTCATATCGCCTTTGAGTACATTCCAAAGCTGGGGCAGTTCGTCTAACGAATAGCGACGCAGCCATTTGCCTAAGCTTGTAATACGCTGTTTATCAGTCGCTTGGATGCTGTTTTGGGCTACTTGCATAGTACGGAACTTGTAAAGCAAAAAAGGACGGCCATTTTTACC
>DMHB01000099.1:2155-10953 GCA_003449595.1 Microscillaceae bacterium
CCCAACAAGCAAAGGCAAGGCATCAGCAGCAGCCAAAGGAAAGCGGCGATACACCAACTTAACACAGGTTTCCAAAAATGATTATACCGAAACATAGCATCTACTCCAAGTCATCCACCAAAGTCTTTTCCCTTGGTTTGGAAAAAATCCTTAGTTTTGTTTGCACAATTTAAGGCAAAATGACAACAAAAACGTATTTCACTCCGGGACCGGCACAACTTTACCCCACTGCCCAAGCGCACTTGCAACAAGCGTTAGAGCTGCAAATTCCTTCCATTTCTCACCGCAGCAGGCAGTTTCAGGCCATTTACCAACAGTGCTTCGAAGCCCTGAAAGCATTGCTTCACATTCCGGCAGATTTTGCCGTATTGTTTACCGGCTCGGCCACTGAAATTTGGGAAAGAATTATTTTAAACTGTAGTGAGCGCGGCAGTTTTCACCTGGTCAATGGGGCTTTTTCAGAGAAGTTTTATGAAGTAGCCGCTCAGCTCAAACACAATCCTATCAAACAAGAAGCTGCCTTGGGCGAAGGCTTCGACCCTGCTGAAGTGATCGAGGTGCTTAGGCTTTGCGATACTGCCGAAATTGTTGGACTTACCCACAATGAAACCAGCGCCGGGGTCAGTATGCCCGAGGCCCATTTGCACCAAATAGCCGCCGCCTGCCCCGAAAAGCTCACTTTCGTGGATATGGTGTCTTCGGCACCTTATCCGCGGTTAGACTATGGCTTGATAGATTCTGCCTATTTTTCAGTTCAAAAAGGATTTGGACTGCCTGCAGGGTTAGGCGTTTGGATTGTCGGCCCTCGGTGCTTGGCCAAAGCCCAACAAATCGCGCAAAGCGGCAAACCTATGGGTGCTTTGACTTTGATGGATTTGTGGAAAAACTTTGAAAAGTTTCAAACGCCGGCCACGCCCAATGTACTGGCCATCTACTTGCTGGGCAAGGTCGCAGAAGATATGCTCCGCCAAGGCATAGACCACATCAGGCAAGATATCGAGCAAAAAGCAAAAGCCTTGTACGATTACTTGGGCAGTAGCAGCATTATGCAGCCCTTTGTGCGTAACGAAGCCGTGCGCTCGCAAACTGTGGTGGTGGCCGATTTAGACATCGCGCAAAGCAAAATAATGGAACGACTCCAGCGCAAAGGGTTTGTGGTGGGCACGGGCTATAAGGAATACAAAGAAAAGCACCTCCGGATTGCCAATTTTCCGGCGACTACTTGGGCCGACATCGAAAATTTAATTAAGGAGTTCAAAAAAGTAGAGTAAATTCTCTTAAATTCGTATTCCTTCACTTTTTAATGGTTCTTTATCCTATGCAAAGCAAGTATTCCCTACTTATTTTTTTAACCTTGTGGTGGTTTGTATCACAGAATTCGCACGCACAAACTACCAGCCTGCCAATCCCTTCGAAGGCCGAACAATTAGACGATTTGTTTTTGGCTCTTTACAATACCAACCAATTCAATGGCTCGGTGCTGGTGATTGAAGAAGGCAAAGTGATTTACCACCGGGCATTGGGCTGGGCCAATGTGGCTGAACGCGACACTTTTCAAACCTATACGCCTATTCGGGTGGCTTCGGTTTCCAAGCAATTCACTTCTATGGCGGTGATGATGCTCAAGGAAGCCGGCAAAATTACCTATTCAGATGATGTAAGAATGTATTTGCCCGAGCTTAGCTTTGAAGGCGTTACCATTAAAAACTTATTGGAGCATTCTTCCGGTATTCCCGATTATTTTGCTTATGACAGCGACCTCTCGCGCCGGTTCAATAGAACGATGAACAACCAAGACTTGATTGATTATTTTGCCAAATCGAAACTCTTGTTCAAACCCGGCAGCCAATGCCAGTACAGCAACACTAACTATGTATATTTGGCAACCATTGTAGAGCGTATTTCGGGGATGCCTTTCGACCAATTTTTGAAAAAGAATATTTTCGCCCCGCTTCACATGTCGGCCTTTGTGTATAACACCAGTACTCATACTACTGTAGATACAATACTCGTCAAAGCAGGTACTTCGGCACGCTGGGACACCCTCAGGCAAGGCAACAAAATAGAAATTTTACAAACCACTACCCAACGCTACGAACTCAAAACCCGCCTACTCAAAAGAGCCATTGGCTACGACCCCGATCCGGCCAACGGGCAGTGGAATGTACTTGATTACAATGTGTATGATGGGATGATGGGCGAAAAGGATGTTTGTATTTCGACCGAAGATTTTATCAAATGGGACGAAGCCCTGCACAACCACCGCTTGGTAAGCGATGCCAGTTTTGCTGAGGCTGTTACGCCCTATGGAGTGCCCAGCGGCGAGGATTATAGCTTTGGCCGAGGCTGGAAGATTTACAACGACCGCCCCCACGTCAGTTTTCACCACGGCTATTACAGGGGTTTCCGGACTTATATCCAGCGCAACCGAGGCAATTGCAACACCATTGTCATACTAAGTAACCGCTCTATAGGCAGAAAAATTTATGATATGTACCACTGTGTCGAAAATATACTGGCTGGCGAACCATATGAGGTGCCTGAACCCAAGCCTTGGGAAAAAAAATTTTTAGACGTTTTCGAATCACAATATAAAATACAATATGAACCGCTGCATACCCTACCCAAAGTGCAGCTTGCCAACGACCCTCGCTAATTCTTTATTTCGTTTTACAGGGCAGGCACTGCTTAGCTGGCTTTTGTTTTCAGGGTTGGCCTACCACCATCCCTGCCACGCTTGGGGCTTTTTTGCCCACAAACACATCAATCGGCTGGCTGTGTTTACCCTGCCCCCCGAGATGATTGGCTTCTACAAACACTACATCATTTATTTAGCCGAAAATGCCATCAACCCCGATGCCCGACGCTATGCTGTAAAAGATGAAGCCCCGAGGCATTTCTTAGATGCCGATGTATATGACCAAATTTATGGCAAAGGCCGCGCTGTATATGAACTGCCCCGCTATTGGAAAGATGCTGTCGAGGTTTTCACCGAAGATACTTTGATGGCCTATGGCATTGTGCCTTGGCACATCGAACGGATGAAATATCGGCTTATCAATGCTTTTGAAGCCGGCGACACCAAAGCCATTTTGCGCATTTCAGCCGACTTAGGGCATTACATCGCCGATGCTAATGTGCCGCTTCATACTACCGAAAATTACAACGGTCAACTGTCGGGGCAAATCGGCATTCACGGCTTTTGGGAGTCGCGGTTGCCCGAATTATTTTTCGAGGGGTACGATTTTTTTGTGGGCAAGGCCACCTATTTGAAAAACACCCAATTGGCCGCTTGGGATGCAGTTATTTTAGCCCATACGGCTTTAGACTCTGTGCTCAGTTTTGAAAAAACCCTGACCACCCGATTTGATGAAAGCAGGAAATTTACCTACGAAGAGCGCAACAAAATCACCATCCGTACCTATTCCCGCCCTTTTTCAGAGGCTTATCACCAGATGCTGGGCGGCCAAGTAGAACGTAGGCTGCGGGCTTCAATTAAAATGGTGGGCGATTTTTGGTACACTTGCTGGGTCGAAGCCGGCAAACCCGACCTCAACAAACTTTTAGACAAAGAATACGACGAACAAAAAGACCAAGAACTTCAAGAAGAAAAAGAACAATGGAAAAACCAAGAAATCCAAACACGCCCCCACGAAATAGCTTTGGCCACCGACCCTCATCACCCAAACCCAGCCCCTTACTTGCCAAAATCCAATCGAAATTGCTGTCAGTACAATCCACTACCCAACTATTATAAAAAATTTATATCGACTGCCAAAAATGAGCGTTAAAATTGTAAACTTGCGTGTTTTTAACTTCAATATTTGAGAACTCCATATGCCCAGAATACCAGACATCGGAAAGCGCAGAATCGTCATCATTGGCGGCGGTTTCGGTGGAATGAAACTTGCCCAATCACTTAAAAAATTAGATGTACAAGTAGTCCTCTTCGACAAACACAATCATCATACTTTTCAACCACTGCTCTACCAAGTAGCCACCTCCGGTTTAGAAACCGGCTCCATCATTTATCCTTTGCGTAAGAAATTTGAGGGACACAAAAACTTTTTCTTCCGCTATGGCGAAGTAATTAAAATCAGCCCTGAAAAAAACGAGATAGAAACCTCTATTGGCCATTTGCATTACGATTACCTCGTCATTGCGACCGGTGCTGCCACCAATTATTATGGAATGGCCGACATCGAGAAAAATGCCTTCCCAATGAAGACCATAGAAGACTCTATCGCTTTGCGCAACCGCATCATCCGCAACTTTGAAAATGCCCTGCTTGCCGAAAGTGAAGAACTGATGAATAGTTTCGTTGACTTTGTAGTGGTTGGCGGCGGGCCGACTGGTGTAGAAGTAGCCGGTGCTTTAGCCGAACTGCGCTCACACGTATTTCCACACGATTATAAAGAGCTGAACCTCAAGCATATGGACATCGACTTGATCGAAGCCTCTCCGCGTTTGCTCAATGGAATGTCGGACGAAGCCGGTGAAAAAGCCAAGCAATTTTTAGAAGATTTAGGCATTCGTGTACACCTCAATAAATCGGTCAAGTCGTATGATGGCTATACCGTAACCCTGAATGACAATACACGCATCATTAGCCAAACCCTGATATGGGCTGCCGGTGTAGCCGGGGCTCCCATTGCAGGTCTGAAAGAAGAAGCCGTAGTACGTGGAAATCGCTATCAGGTAGATGAATTCAACCGGGTGATAGGCTACGACAATATATTTGCCATTGGCGATGTAGCGGCTATGATCACAGAAGACACCCCGCGAGGCCACCCAATGGTAGCGCAACCTGCCATCCAACAGGGCAAACACTTAGCCAAGAACTTTCAGTATATTTTAAAAAGCCGCCCTATGAAGCCTTTCAAATACAAGGATTTAGGTTCGATGGCAACCATTGGCCGCAACCGGGCGGTGGTCGATATCGGCAAGTTCAAAATGCAAGGTTTCTTGGCTTGGTTCGTCTGGATGTTTGTCCACCTGATGGCATTGGTTGGCCACCGCAACCGTGTACTTGTATTCATCAACTGGATGTGGGGCTATTTGAGCTACGACAAAAGCAACCGACTTATCATCGGCGAAAGCGGTTCGCATACCCTTGAAATCGATAAACACCGACCCGAGGCTACCATTTAACACAAGCCTTTCAATTTTAAAAGTTCAATACCTATGGAATCAACTCGCCAACAAAAATTTGCCAAATTGGTACAGCGCGAACTAAGCGATATTTTTCAGCGCGAAGCCCGTAGCCTGTTTGGCCAAGTGTTCATCACCATCACACAAGTGCGGGTAACTCCTGATTTGGGTATCGCCAAAATTTATTTGAGTTTGCTACTCGACAAGCAAAAAGAAGAAACCTTGGAAATGATCCAAGAACAAACCAAAACCCTCCGGCAAATGATGGCCCAACGCATCAAAAACCAGGTACGCGTAATCCCTGAATTACACTTTTATTTGGATGATACCGCCGATTATGCCGCCCATATCGAAGATTTGTTGTCGGGCTTAGACATTCCGCCTGCCGACGAAGAAGAACCCACCAACTAAGTTGCCATGTCGGTTCCTTTTTGGATAGCCAAGCGTTATTTCTTTTCGCTCAAAAAAGCTCGTTTCATCAGCATCGTATCGGTTATTTCGATGCTGGGCGTAGCCGTTGGCACGATGGCCTTGGTGCTGGTATTGTCGGTTTTCAATGGCTTGGAAGGACTAATCCGCAAACTACACCATACCCTCAACCCCGACCTCAAAGTAATAGCCGCTCAAGGCAAATCGTTTGGCATTACAGCCGACTGGATGGCTCAGCTTCAAACCGTTGAGGGAGTTGCCTACCTGACCGAGATAATCGAAGACAATGCCGTGCTGCGCTACCAAGATGTGCAAATGGTAGTCAACCTCAAAGGGGTAAGCGAAAACTACCGCAAACAATCGAATGTAGAGCGCGCAATGGTGCGTGGCGAATTTACCCTTCGCCGTGGCAACACCCAATATGCCGTGACGGGGCGCGGCGTGCAGCGCTCGATGGGCATTAGCCTAAGCAACCAAACCGACCTAATGGAGCTTTGGTATCCGAAACGCTCCAAAAAAATCAGTTTAGGAGAAATCAACCCCGAAAAAAACTTTAACCGAAAATTCATCCTCCCCGTAGGCATATTCGCCGTAGAGCAACAGTATGATGAAAAATATGTGTTTGTCCCCATTTCTTTTGCCGAGTCGCTTTTGGAATACAACCAACGCCGCACCTCGTTAGAAATCAAGGTGAAACCTAATTACACAGTCGCTCAGGTACAAAAAGCCCTGCAAAAAAAGTTGGGCAGCCAGTTTGTAGTGCAAAACACCGACGAGCAACAAGCCGGCCTATTGAAAGCCATTCAAATAGAGAAGTTTTTTGTCTATATCACTCTTTCGTTTGTGTTGGCGGTGGCATCGTTCAATATCTTCTTCTCGTTGACGATGCTGGCCATCGAAAAGAAAAAAGACATTGCCGTACTCTACACCTTAGGCGCTGAAGTGGGTACGATTCGGCGCATTTTTATCTTTGAGGGAGTTCTCATTTCCCTCATCGGGGCCACCCTGGGAATGACCACCGGCTTGGGTATTTGCTTGTTACAACAGCAATTTGGCATCATTCCAATGGGCACAGCCACCACCATTGTCAGCGCCTACCCTGTCGAGCTGCGCCTGAATGACTTCTTGTTTTCTGCCCTTTCGGTCATCATCATCACCTTGCTTTCGTCAGTGCCTCCGGCCTTGCGCATCGACCCAACGCAAGTAAAAGCGTATTTGTAGCTTTATGCCCAGCCCCCAACCCGCTTTCTTCCATTGGAGCACCGGCAAAGACTCGGCGTTGGCGCTGTGGCGGATGTTGCAAAATCCTGCCTATCGCATAGAGCACCTGCTGACTACCTTCAATACCCACCACGACCGTGTCAGTATGCACGGCTTGCGCCGCAGCTTGTTCGAAGCCCAAATGCAACGCATCGGACTACCTTATTCCACCGTCGAACTACCCGAACAGCCGGATATGGTTACTTACGAAACCGCCCTACAAGAGGCTGTTTTGGCACAAAAAGCCCAAGGACGTACCTTGGCAGGATTGGGCGATATTTTTTTGGAAGACCTGCGTCAATACCGCGAAAAGCAGCACCAAGCTTGGGGTGTACAGCCGGTTTTTCCGCTTTGGGGCGAAGATTCGCACAAGCTGTTGGACGAGTTTTGGCAAGGCGGCTTTCAAGCCATTGTCATTTGTACGGATGCCCAAAAATTAGACCCTTCCTTTTGCGGGCGTTTGTTGGACGAGGCTTTTGTGCGCGATTTGCCTACTGGTGTTGACCCTTGCGGGGAAAACGGCGAATTTCATACTTTTTGCTTTGCAGCCCCTTTTTTTAAAAGCCCTGTTGATTTCCAAATGGGCGAAAAAGTACTCAAAACCTACCCTGCCCCTGCTGGCAGTGCTTCAGCTACGTTGGGTTTTTGGTTCTGCGATTTACTGCCCTCCTAACGTTGTGGGCTATTAAAAAAATAAAGGCTGTTCTTTGCAGAACAACCTTTCCATATAGTTTCAACAAAATCGCTTAGTTTTCCGGCTCACCTTTATCTTCATATCTATTTTTCACCGGATTACCCCATCCTAAGCCAATGCCCACCATAAAACTCGAATAACGGGCAATGTTACCATCCAAGGTTAGTTCCAAAGCGCGTGTTACTTTCAGGCGCATGCCCAAGTTCAAGCCAATTTGGTTCAGGTTGGTGTTGATGTTCACAGGATTTGATACATTCACGATTTCACGCTGGCCAAATTGTGCTACAGTTGGCCCGGTGGTATTGATAGAGGTAATGGGATAAATGCCCGTTGCTTTGATACCAAAACTACTTGTTTCAAAACGTGGCCCACCATAGAAAGAAATCACACCAAAACGTTTAGAGGCCAAAATAGAGACATTAAACGCACTAAAATCCAAACCCAATCGCTGGTTAGCGTAGCTGGGTGCAGGCTGCCCATTGGCCTGTGGAAAAGCTCCTGGTTCTACATTTAATGCTAAACCTAAATTTCCAAAAGTGTAAGCGACCCCAACAGCCAAGTCGAAGGATTTGTCTTGCAAACCCGGAATCCACTGTTTGATGTCGTGTTTGATACCAATGCCATAGATGCCCCCACTCAAACGTTCGAAATTAAGAGGCACATAACGCAAAATCAAATCAGTATTTTTATAAACCCCTACCGTAAGTTGCAATGCCACATAGGGCGAAGCGTTCACGGGCAAACCCAAGCCTTGAGGCATTCTAAAATTCACAGAACTGGCATTGGTATTGGCCAATGATTGGGCGGCGGCGATGGCAGGTGCCGGAGTGCCGGGAGGGAACAAACCCGTAGAAAGTGTAGGCGCAATGAGTTCTAATTGCGCCCCTTGCGTATTTGCTCCGTAAATAGTCGGAGCTATAGGATTTTCGCCGGGCGAAAGACGTACATTTTGTAAACCTAATCCATTGATGTTGAAGTTTTGATCGCTATTTGGAATGAACACCCCACTTGGAATGATGCGAAAATCGAAACGACCAGGTTGATAGGTTTCGGCAGTATTAAACCAGCCCACATTTTGGCTGACTCCAAAACCATTGGCAAACGGACGGATATAGGTCGTCATCAACTTGTTGGCATCGCCCAAGCCTGAACTGAGCAAACTTTCAATATTCTGTTGTGCTCTGCCTGACAGTGGAACTGTAAAATAGGCTACGTAGGCAAAAAAGAAGGATAATAAGTACTTGAGATCGGAAGAGCGTATGTC
>DMHB01000100.1 GCA_003449595.1 Microscillaceae bacterium
CTCCCCTCTTGAGAGGGGCCGGGGGTGTGTTGTATTGGAGATCTCAGGCTGTGTTGTATTGGACAGCTTGTCGATAATGACTACATTTCCGGTCAATGGATTCAAAGGCGAATCTTCATAGACAAGTTCAGATAAATCTCCTTTTTCAAAACCGCTGACATAGAGTTGAATCGATGCTAAAGTCGCTTCAAGGTGCTTGAAAATATCGGTATCAGGAAAGCGCAAAACATTCAACCCCAATTCGTTGAACCTACTTTCTTTTTCAAAATCTTTTTGCTGTGTTTCTTCCCAATTGTGCGTTTCACCATCGAGTTCTATCACAAGTTGAAGTTCGTGGCAAAAGAAATCAGCTATATAATTGTCTAAAGGTTTCTGTCTATGAAAATCATATTTTCCATCCAATTTTCCTTTCAGTTCTTTCCAAAGGATGATTTCTGATTTAGTGCTGTTGTTTCTTAATTGGCGGGCAAGTTCTTTGAGGTTGGGGTTATAGGGAATAATTTGACGTTTTTTGGGCATAGTTTCGGACACACCCTCGGATACACTTTCGGACACACCCCCGGCCCCTCTCAAGAGGGGAGATTTTGCCAAGTCCCCTCTTGAGAGGGGATTTAGGGGTGTGTTTCTTGCAGCCTCATTGAATTTCTGCACCACGGCTTTGCGGATGGTTTCGCGGCACATATACATCGTGATAAACCCGGGCGTAAAAAACGAACCATCTTTGTAACCATTTATTTTCTCGAAAATCAGCCCTAAAACGGAGGCGTTGATCAGTGTTTTGTTGTCTTCCTGAATGGCTGCCCCGCCTTCTGCCCCAAAGTCGTAGGCATCCAAAAAAGCAAACAAGTATTGAAGCGTCGTCATTGTGCCGGTTCGCTTTTTGCCTTGCTGGTCTTTGAGCACGGTTTGCGCAAAAATCGGCATCTGCTTGTCATCTTTCAGGTTGCTGATAAACAGCGTATTGTGTTCCAATCCGGTAGGCTCAAAAAGCGATGAATTGAGGTAAGGCACTTTCTCAAAAAGCTGTTTTACGTCGGCGTTGCGCTCATCGACCTTGCGTGCCAACACCTGAAAAAACAAGCTGTTGAGGTCGTCATAGTTTTTGATTTTGTTAGGGTTAAGAAATTTGTATTCGGACACACCCCCGGCCCCTCTCAAGAGGGGAGTTTTGTGATAAGTGATAAGTTGGGCTTCCAACAATTTCAAAAACAAAATACGGTTTACCCAAGTGATGGAAAGTTCAAGGGCCACATTGAAAAGTCGTTCTTCTTCTGTGTTGCCAAATTGGCTTGGTTTTTCCAATCGGTTGATTTTATCTAAGCTGTCCAACTGAATGATGGCATCTTCCAGCAGCGATCCCGAGTTTCTTTCGTTGGCCGGAGGGCGTTGGATGAGCTTTTTGCCGCCTTCTTTGGTTTCGGTCAGACCGATGAGGTGGAGCAATTCGCTGTAAAAGCGTTTGTCAAGGCTGTTGCTGTCGTTGGCAAACGGAAGTTTTAAAAGATGTTCCGGCGAAAGTAGTTTGAACAAAGCAATCAGTGCGGTGTCGTCTGCTTTGTCGGCATTGCGAAGAGGCTCTTGAAAATCTTGTAGGTTGAAGTAGGTAAACGTTATTTCATCGCTGAGTTGCTCAATAAATGGCTCGGCAATTTGTTTGTAGAAAAAGTCTGTTTTGGTGTCGGCCAAACGTCCTGCTTCAAAGTCATTGAATTGATTGACAAGGTTTTTGTTTTGGGCAAAAAGCCTATCGAATAGGGTAGCATCAAAAACAAACCACTCATAAATATTGGTAGCTACCAAATGCTTTACTTCCAAATTTTTGTGGGTGATTCGTTCACGCAAGTAATACAACACCAATTCCTGAAACGCTTTGGCGTTTAGTTTTTGGGTAGTAATCATTTCGGCTTTGTTGGTCGGCTTTTTCGCTTCGAGAATTACACCAACTGTCGAGTTTGCATTTTGTCCGTTGTGAATAACAAGATCGTTTCGACCTTTGGTATTTATAAAATGGTTTGGGTCGTAATAGGTTTTCTTTAAAAACTCGGAAACCAAGTTTTTATGAAACTCTTCGCTTTCCGTGTCATTTGTCCTGTCGAGTAGCGTAATAAGATGAGTCTTGAAACTTTCGATTTCATTCCGGTTGGGTTTTACTTTCAAAAACGCTTTGTTGAGCGCCTGTCTTGGTTTCAATTCTTTTAAAATCATCTACAAATTATATTTTCTATTTCAGTTGGTTAAGATAAGTTTTTCGGTCGGAATGGTGTCAGGGTGTTGGCAAAAAAAAGCTCTTTTGGTTTTTTGAGTGTTGGCTCGTGTGTCGGACAAAACCAAATGTACCAATGTAAGTGGGCCGTCTTTTTACACTGAGCGATAACGGTTTGCGGTTTGGTGGACTTTGAAGCACTTACTTTCAATTTAGAACAAAGCTTCTTTTGAAAACTGAATGTTCAATTTAGCATTCTTAGCCGGCCTTTTCGCAAACATAATGTTGTTTGCTTGTGCATTTTTATTCTCGGTACTTTTGGTTTAGTTGGTCTGCTGCCCAATTCAAACTTTCACTACTTTCATCAGCAAGAATAACTTGAAATCTTGCTCCGAAGTTGTTTTTGTCTTGGTAAGTTCCTATAAGAATGTTTTTATTCTCATCAGGTTTTACCGTAAAACCAATGCCTTTAATTGATTGCTGACCGTGATAAGATAAAGACCAAGATGTTTTTATCCACTTATTTTCTCGCCAAACTTTTTCTACAAAATCTTTAAAACCAATCGGATAGTGGTCGTCTCTAAAAGTAGGTTCTTTTCGTTCACTATCACTCAATGATTTTAAATTAACAACTTTTGGGTAACGAAGTCTGAATGAAGTTAAATAAAGTTGTCCTATTGCGTTGAGTTCAAAAATAGGTTCATTGTCTATCTCTATTTCTGTCAAGAATACTCTCAACTTTTCATCAAAGTTGTCAAGTTCACTTTTGGCATACAACTTACCACGTTCAAAATCAGTCAAAATATCAGAATTTCGTCCAAGTATATCGTAGTCCAAAGAAATTGGTAAGGGTGGGAAATCTATAATTTCCGAAAATCTTTCGTGTTTGTAGTAAACGGGAATATCTAATGCTTGTCCAATAAGCACTGCTATTGCAATTTGTGCTTTGTAACCACCTGTTGCGTCTATCGCAATATTTTCATTTCCAAATCTCTGAATAAAATCACCTACAAAACGTACAAGATTTCTAAGACCGTGAATTTTAAAATCTTTTGGTACTGCGTCTTGTAGTTGGTCAATAACCTTAAATTCAACTTGTTGTAAATTCAAATCATCTCTACCTTCAAAATACTTTTTCAGGACATATCCTGTGTTTTTTCCTGCTTCCGTATCAGAAACAAGTAGAATAATGTTATTCAGTTCAAGCCACTTTTTCTTTTTGGCTTCTTCTATCGTATTGATTTCTGCCCCACAAGTTCGGTTACTTGGATTTACTTTGAGAAGTTCTTTGGCTAATTCATTCCAATTACTATTGTCAAATTGGGCTTTTATTGCTTCCCAATTTTCAGGACACTCAGGGCTACTTTCTGAAAGTCGTTTTAAGTTGCTTTCAAAAAGACTTGTTCCTACGGTACAAATTAGTGTATTTCTCATTTTGTTTTTTTCGTTTTTTATGTAGCGCACAACTCCTAAATATCCGCAACTCACATACGTTTATCAAAAAATAAATTAACGCGAGTTACGGGATTA
>DMHB01000419.1 GCA_003449595.1 Microscillaceae bacterium
TTGGATCGAATTTACAACAGATGTAAACAACGTAATGTATGCTTACATCGACAGAAAAAAGAAATTTCCCGTAACCACTCTTCTCAGAGTAATTGGTTATGGTAGCGATAAGCAAATTTTAGATTTGTTTAACTTATCAGAAGAAGTAGAAGCCACTGAGGCCAATCTGAAAAAAGTTGTAGACCGGAAATTAGCAGCTCGTGTGTTGAAGACTTGGACAGAAGACTTCGTAGACGAAGATACCGGCGAAGTAGTTTCTATTGACCGTAACGAAGTCCTATTGGAAAGAGATAAGATATTAGAAGCTGATGATATTCCTGTAATCTTAGAATCAGGGGTTGCCTCTATTATTTTACACAACGAAAATATTAACACCACTGAATATGCTATTATCTATAACACGCTCCAAAAGGATAACTCTAACTCAGAAAAAGAAGCCTTAGAGCAAATCTATAGACAATTGCGTAATGCTGAAGCTCCAGATGAACAAACTGCCAGAGAGATTATTCAAAGTTTGTTTTTTAGCGAAAAACGCTATGATTTGGGTGAAGTGGGTCGTTACCGCATCAATAAAAAATTAGCATTAACCATTGATAGTGATGTGCGCGTTTTGACCAACGAAGATATTGTCCAAATTATTAAATATCTAATTGGGTTAATCAATTCTCGTGCCTTTGTGGATGATATTGATCACTTGAGCAACAGAAGGGTACGCACTGTGGGCGAGCAACTTTATGCACAATTTGGCGTAGGCTTGGCACGTATGGCACGTACTATCCGCGAGCGCATGAACGTTCGTGATAACGAAGATTTCAAGCCTGTTGATTTGATCAATGCAAGGACTTTGTCCTCGGTAATCAATTCATTCTTTGGTACCAACCAATTGTCGCAGTTTATGGATCAAACCAATCCATTGGCTGAAATTACTCATAAACGCCGTATGTCAGCCTTAGGGCCCGGGGGGCTTTCCAGAGAAAGAGCAGGTTTTGAAGTACGCGACGTTCACTATACGCACTACGGAAGACTTTGTACGATTGAAACCCCCGAAGGTCCCAATATTGGTCTAATCTCTTCGCTTTGCGTTCACGCGAAAATCAATAGTATGGGATTTATTGAAACTCCCTACCGCAAAGTGAAAGAAGGACACGTATTGAATGATATTGTATATCTGACTGCTGAAGAAGAAGATGGACATTTTATTGCGCAAGCCAATTTGCAAATTGACACAAAAAACGCTTCTATTACTGATGAAAAAATTGAAGCACGATTTGAAGGCGATTTCCCTGTAATCGACAGCAAAGATGTTACTTACATGGATGTAGCAGCCAACCAGATTGTATCTGTAGCAGCTTCTCTTATTCCTTTCTTAGAGCATGATGATGCCAACCGTGCGTTGATGGGTTCCAACATGCAGCGCCAAGCAGTGCCATTGCTGCAACCACAAGCACCCATTGTAGGTACAGGCTTAGAAGAAAGAGTAGCGAAAGACTCCCGCGCACTTATTCTGGCTGAAGAAAATGGAACGATTGCTTTTATGGATGCTACCAAAGTGGTGGTTCAATACGATTTTTCAGAAGAACAACGTTTGGTGTCTTTTCAAAATGAAGCTACCAGTTATGATTTAATAAAGTTCAGAAGAACCAACCAAGACACAACCATCAATTTACGTCCTATCGTTTTCAAAGGCCAAAAAGTAAAGAAGGGAGATGTGCTTTGCGAAGGCTATGCTACCAAAGGAGGCGAATTAGCCTTGGGTGCTAACCTTATGGTTGCCTTTATGCCTTGGCAAGGATACAATTTTGAGGATGCGATTGTTATTTCAGAAAAAGTCGTTTCCGAGGATATTTTCACCTCTATCCACATCGAAGAGTTTGAATTAGAAGTACGTGATACCAAACGTGGAGAGGAAGAATTGACTTCTGAAATCCCAAATGTGAGCGAAGAAGCCATTAAGTTTTTAGATGAAAATGGGATTGTGGCTGTGGGTACGAAAGTAAAAGAGGGCGATATTTTGATCGGTAAAATCACCCCCAAAGGCGAAACAGACCCTACACCTGAAGAAAAACTATTAAGAGCTATCTTTGGCGATAAGGCCGGCGACGTGAAAGATGCTTCGTTCAAAGCACCTCCCTCTCTGAAAGGGGTAGTAATCGATACCAAACTTTTCTCTCGACCTAAGAAAGACAAGGATGTACGAGCTAAAACCAAAGAAGAACTACGCGATTTGATGAAGAATTATAGCGATGAACTTAACTCCACTAGAACTATGATGATTGATAAAATCACCACTTTGCTCGAAGGGAAAACATCGCAAGGTATCAAGCATAAATTCGGCACTGAAATTATGCCTAAAAATACCAAATTCAGTCGTACAAATATTGTAGCCAATCTTTTCCCTGATAAGAACCCTTATCGAGATGAAAGCAACTACAATGTCCCGGAAGAAGTTAATTTAATTGCTGACTTATTGTTAGACAATGCTACTGATGATGCCCATACTAACAAGTTATTGGGTCAAATGGTAAAAAATTACAATAAGCTTCGCAGTGAAATTTCGAGTCGATTCAAACGGGATCGCTTCGCACTGGAAGTAGGTGATGAGTTACCTACCGGCATAGTAAAATTAGCCAAGGTATATGTTGCTAAAAAGCGTAAACTGAAAGTAGGTGATAAAATGGCAGGCCGCCACGGAAACAAAGGAGTTGTTGCGCGTATTGTTCCTGCCGAAGACATGCCTTTCTTAGAAGATGGCACACCTGTTGATATTGTACTCAACCCATTGGGCGTACCTTCACGTATGAACTTAGGTCAAATTTACGAAACTGTCTTAGGTTGGGCCGGTCTCAAAATGGGCAAGCGTTATGCAACACCTATTTTTGACGGGGCTACTGAAGAAGAAGTATCTAATGAGTTGAAAGAAGCGGGCTTGCCCACTTATGGCAGAACTTATCTCTACGATGGCTTATCAGGAGAACGCTTCGAACAGCCCGTAACCGTTGGCGTTATTTATATGCTTAAATTAGGCCACTTAGTTGATGATAAGATGCACGCTCGCTCTATTGGGCCATATTCATTGATTACGCAGCAGCCTTTGGGTGGTAAAGCGCAATTTGGTGGTCAACGTTTTGGCGAAATGGAAGTATGGGCATTAGAAGCCTTTGGCGCCTCCAACGTGTTACAGGAAATTTTGACTGTCAAGTCAGATGATGTAATTGGCAGGGCGAAAGCTTATGAAGCCATTGTTAAAGGTGAGAATATTCCGAAGCCTAATATCCCTGAATCCTTCAACGTGTTGGTACACGAGCTCCGTGGTTTAGCACTCGAAATCACATTAGACAACTAATATAGTTTGATGTGAGCGATGTAATTTGTTTTCTATTTATTGTGTTGATAATACCTTAAAATATCCTATATGTCATTTCGAAAAAATAAAAAGCTTTCAAGCGATTTCAGCAAGATTACGATTAGCTTAGCTTCCCCTGAGTCTATCTTAGATTCTTCGTATGGCGAGGTTACTCAACCCGAAACCATTAACTATCGGACTTACAAACCCGAAATGGGCGGGCTATTTTGTGAACGCATCTTCGGCCCGGTGAAAGACTGGGAGTGTCACTGTGGCAAATACAAACGCATTCGGTATAAAGGTATTATCTGTGATAGATGCGGGGTAGAGGTTACAGAAAAGAAAGTTCGTCGTGAACGAATGGGGCACATTGAGTTAGTAGTGCCGGTTGCACATATTTGGTACTTCCGCTCATTGCCTAATAAAATAGGTTATTTGTTAGGCTTGCCTACCAAAAAACTTGACCAAATTATTTATTATGAGCGCTATGTGGTCATTCAGCCCGGCATTACATCTGAAGAAGGCGTAAGTTACTTAGACTTCCTTACCGAAGAAGAATACTTAGACATCATTGACCGCATACCGCGTGAAAATCAGTTGTTAGAAGATAGCGATCCCAATAAATTCATTGCTAAAATGGGGGCTGAAGCTTTAGAAATGTTGCTTTCACGCATTGATTTAGAACAACTTTCGTATGATTTGCGCGACTCGGCTTCTAAAGATAAATCGCAACAACGTAAGGCAGAAGCTTTGAAGCGCCTTCGGGTGGTAGAAGCTTTCCGCGATGCACAAACCCGTGTAGAAAACAAACCACAGTGGATGGTTATTCGGATGGTGCCTGTAATTCCGCCGGAGCTTCGCCCTTTAGTACCTTTGGATGGTGGCCGCTTTGCCACATCTGACTTGAATGACCTTTACAGAAGGGTAATCATTCGTAACAACCGACTTAAGCGACTTATTGAAATCAAAGCACCTGAGGTGATTTTGCGTAACGAGAAAAGAATGCTGCAAGAAGCGGTCGATTCTTTATTTGACAACTCTCGAAAGGTCAATGCTGTACGCGCCGACGGAAACAGGGCCTTGAAGTCTCTTTCTGATATGTTGAAAGGAAAACAAGGGCGCTTCCGTCAAAACCTACTTGGAAAGCGTGTTGACTATTCTGGGCGTTCAGTGATTGTAGTAGGCCCTGAGTTGAAGCTACACGAATGTGGGCTGCCCAAAGATATGGCAGCTGAATTGTTCAAGCCATTCATCATCCGCAAACTTATCGAAAGAGGAATTGTAAAAACTGTTAAATCTGCCAAAAAGATTGTTGACCGTAAGGAAGCAGTGGTTTGGGATATTTTAGAAAATGTGTTGAAAGGACACCCTGTACTCCTAAACCGTGCCCCAACATTGCACCGTTTAGGTATTCAAGCATTTCAACCACGCTTGATCGAAGGAAAGGCAATTCAGTTACACCCCTTGTGCTGTACTGCATTCAACGCCGACTTCGACGGTGACCAGATGGCGGTACACGTGCCACTTGGGCAAGCTGCCATTCTGGAAGCCTCTTTATTGATGCTTTCTGCCCATAATATTCTAAACCCTGCCAATGGCTCACCTATTACTGTGCCATCCCAAGATATGGTGTTGGGCTTGTATTACTTGACCAAGGGGCGTATTGGCACCCCCGAACACCCAGTATTGGGCGAAGGGTTGACTTTTTACAGTGCTGAAGAAGTTATTATAGCCATCAATGAAAAACGCCTGTCAAAGCATGCACACATCAAGGTAAGGGTGGCCAAGAAAGACTTTGAAAGTGGCGAGTTGAAAAACGAAATGATTGAGACTGTAGCAGGAAGAGTTTTGTTTAACCAATTCATTCCTGAAGAAGTAGGATTTTTGAATGAGCTGCTTACCAAGAAGAAGTTGCAATCTATCATTGCGAAAGTTTTCAAAGCGGCAGGTATTCCTAAAACAGCTCAGTTTTTAGATGATATCAAACAACTTGGATTCCAAACTGCTTACAAAGGTGGGTTGTCTATTGGCTTAGGCGATATTATTATTCCTGATAACAAGGACAAAATCATCGACGAGGCAAAAGAAATGGTAGATGAAGTTCAGCAAAACTATATGATGGGACTTATCACCGACAATGAGCGATACAACCAAGTGATTGACATTTGGACCAAAGCCAATTCGAGAATCACAGAAGTGCTGATGAAAAAAATGGCGGAGGACAATCAAGGATTCAATCCTATCTATATGATGATGGATTCAGGTGCGAGAGGTTCTCGTGAGCAGATTCGTCAGTTAGGTGGAATGCGTGGTCTGATGGCTAAACCACAGAAAAACTTACAAGGCTCTGTAGGTGAAATCATCGAAAATCCTATTATCTCCAACTTTAAAGAAGGTTTGGATGTAATCGAATACTTTATCTCGACTCACGGCGCTCGAAAAGGTTTGGCCGATACAGCGTTAAAAACCGCTAACTCTGGTTACCTGACACGCCGTTTGGTTGACGTTGCCCAAGATGCCGTTATCACGGAAACGGATTGCGGCACCGAAAAAGGTGTAACCATCTTCCCCGTCATGAATGGCGCGGATACGGTTGTGTCTTTGGGTGAACGCTCACTCGGACGGGTTGTCTTGGATGATGTCAAAGACCCCCTAAGCGGAAAAGTCATCGTTGCCAAAAATGAAATGATTGATGAAACCGCAGCCGAGGAAATTGAAAAAGCCGGTCTTGATTTCGTCAAGGTGCGCTCTGTCTTAACGTGCGAAACACGCAATGGCGTTTGCGCAAAATGTTACGGCCGTGATCTGGCACGCGGAACGCTTGTGAATATCGGGGAAGCCGTTGGCGTTATGGCGGCGCAATCGATTGGGGAACCCGGAACGCAGTTGACGATGCGGACATTCCACATCGGCGGCGCGGCGCAG
>DMHB01000218.1 GCA_003449595.1 Microscillaceae bacterium
CAGAGTCATTGCTATCGTGCAAAACAAAAAAAGCCTTGCTTTCGCAGAAGCCTTCAAACAAGAATCCCCTACCCTGGTATTGGGCAGCAGTTGGTGGAAAGACATACAAATCTTAGCCGAAGCCCTGCCCCTACTTCCCGAGGATTTGAAAGTGATATTAGTCCCACACGAAATCAGCCCAACCCAAATAGCCTCGGCCATCCAACTGCTCAATACGGCTGTTATCCAATATTCGCAAATACACGACAACACCCGGTTATCCGACTACAAAGTCTTAATCGTCGATACGGTCGGGATGCTTACTACGCTTTACCAATATGCGGATGTGGCTTATGTAGGCGGTGGTTTTGAAGATGGGCAACCCCACAATGTGTTGGAACCGGCGGTGTATGGCGTGCCTGTACTTTTTGGAAATAAATACCAGAAGGCAAAAGAAGCAGTTGATTTGGTAGCTACTGGCGGGGGGATTGCCTTTGACAATGCAGCCGACTTGGTTCAAAAAATACTGCCTTTGCTACAAACCGAAACCCTCAGAAAGCAAAAAGGAGTCATCGCCCAACAATTTGTATTTGATCATGCAGGTGCTACTCAGAAAATTATGACTTTCGTGCGGTCTGTACTAAAATAAAAGTGCCCATTGAGGTTGTATTTATTCCGCCACCCAATGAGCACCTAATCAATAATTAGAATAGACTTTATGGTTTTTGCGTACCTTGCGATTCTTGCCCACCTTGCGAAATAGAGTTACGCATATCGGTATCTGCTTTCATATTTTGAAGTCGGTAATAATCCATTACTCCCAAATTGCCTTGGCGGAATGCGTCGGAAATAGCCAATGGAATTTGAGCTTCCGATTCGATGAACTTCACCCTTGCTTCTTGCACTTTGGCTTTCATTTCTTGCTCTAAGGCAATTGCCATAGCACGGCGCTCTTCAGCTTTGGCTTCGGCCACCCGTAAATCGGCATTGGCTTGTTCTATTTGTAATTTTGCACCGATATTTTCTCCTACATCAATATCAGCAATGTCAATAGAAAGGATTTCGTAGGCGGTGCCGGAATCTAACCCTTTAGAAAGCACTAATTTGGAAATCTTGTCAGGATTTTCGAGCACTTCTTTATGGCTTTTTGAAGAGCCAATGGAGGTAACAATCCCCTCTCCTACCCTTGCAACGATGGTTTCTTCGCCAGCGCCCCCTACCAATTGGGTAATATTAACCCGAACCGTTACCCGGGCTTTGGCAACCAGTTGGATACCGTCATTCGCCACAGCGGCAACCGGTGGCGTATTGATTACTTTAGGGTTTACGGTCGTTTGAACAGCCTCAAAAACATCACGCCCCGCCAAATCAATAGCGGTAGCTTGTTTAAATCCTAAGCTTATGTTGGCTTTATCTGCCGAAATCAATGCCCTAATGACTTGCGGCACGTTGCCTCCTGCCAAGTAGTGCGTTTCCAAATCGTCGGAAGTAATGCTGATCCCTGCTTTGGTGGCCGTAATCATTTGTTCTACAATCATCCGAGGCGGCACCCTGCGGATACGCATAAATACCAATTTGAACAGGCCAATATTCACCCCCGACGACAAGGCCGTAATCCATAAATTGATAGGCACATAATACAAAAACACAAAAAAGCCAATGATGGCTAAAACGACTATCACTATAAAAAACTGTTCCATAATAAATGAAAATTAAGTTGTTTTAGGTTTTAAGTGCTCACTATTTTCAATAATCCAAATATTGTCGGTGGGGTAGCCTTGTTCTTGTATTTCGACGGCTATTCTTTCTTGGCTTAGGGTATTGACTTTTTTACCAATATATTGTGCTTGAATGGGAAGTTGTCTGGTATAAGTCCTATCGATAAGCACAAGCAACTCGACAGCAGAAGGCCTGCCAAAAGCTTGCATTGCGTCGAGCGCCGCCCTTACGGTTCGCCCTGTATAAAGTACATCGTCAATGAGGATTACTTTTTTGTTTTCAATGATAAAATCGACCTTGGTCGCATTGGCACGCAGAGGGGTATCGCGTTTGCGGAAATCGTCTCTAAAGAAAGTAACATCCAACCATCCTAAAGGGATTTCTTTCTTCAAAAGTGCGGTTAGTTTTTGTTGTATTTTTTCGGCCAAAAAAATACCTCGTGGTTGTAAACCTAATAAAACTGTATCAACAAAATTATCGTGATTCTCGATTACTTCCATACAAAGCCTATTGAGGGTAAGGCTTAATTGTTGTTGATCAAAAAGCATTTTTCGGTTCATATCATAAATATAGTTTTTTCTGCCATATTCACAAAGAAAACAGAAAGTTAAAAGTTGGGGTATAGGATTTTACAGAATTTTTCTATAAGTTTGATTGTAAACAATTCTTCAAATTTCTACCTAAACCCATTTAAGTATGTTAGATTCAATAAACAAAGGTATGGCAGATGCTCGCATCCAAGCAGTTACACAAGCTGTTAAAAACTCTGGTATCGGTATCTCTGGATTGGATGTCAGTGCAGATGGCGAATCTATTGTGATTAGCGGTACTGTTGATACCGACAGCGACTGGTATGCTATCCGCGATGCAGCCAAGGCTGTAGATAGCGGCGTTAGTATGAATGTTGGCGTAACCGCCACTGGTGGCAATGGTCAAACTTATACCATTGCCTCAGGAGATACTTTGTGGGCGATCGCTCAAAAATTTTATGGGGATGGCAATCATTACAAAAAAATCTATGAAGCCAACAAAGCTATCATCGGTAGCAATCCGGATCACATCCAAGTGGGTCAGCAAATTGTTATTCCTTGATAAACTTTAACGATGGAGCGACAATTCAAGGGAAAAGGCAGGAAATCACTCCTGCCTTTTTTTATTGGCTGTTATTTAGCACCCTTTTTAAACAAAGGGGTAGCTGTATAACGAAGTGAGACAGGCACGATGAGTCGTTGCCCAAAAACAATTTGATTGGGATCGGGCAACTGGTTTACCTGCGAAAGTGTAGCGACAGAAGTCTGGTAATTTTTAGCAATTTTGGTCAGATTCTCGCCTTTCCCGACTGTGTGCGTTAACCAGCGATAAGGTTGCTGGCTTTGTTGAAAATTACTTGCATCAGGCATGCTCACCATAATTCTATCATCAGAAAGCAACATATAGTCCTCCAGGTGATTCCAAAGCTGTAGGTTATCTACTGAAACTTGGTAAATTTTTACGATGCTGTACAAACTTTCACCTTGTTGTACAATGTGAATCAAAGGCGAAAGATAATTGCCAGACTTATCAAGTGTTGTTAGTTGTGCATTTGAAAGCGCATTGGTTGCTAACGAAGTTTTGCCCAACTGGGCGGTAGAATTGTATATAACAGTATCGATAAAGATAGTTTGCTTATTGACAGACAATTCATTTTGCGAATCAATTGCTGCTTTATTTTGAAGGGGTAATTTAGCATTATCAATGCCTTCATCTTCCGGTTTAGGTGCCAATTCATTGGTAACTACCACAGGTTGCTCTTGTTTGTTGAAGTGAAAAACAATGTAGGTTTTATCGCCGGGTATTTGATTAGATTTAATCCAAGGGTTCAAAGCTTTGATTTCATCTTCGTGTACCCCTAAATACTTGGATAATTTACGCAACGAAATGGCTTGCACATCAGATTGCATCAAAGTATTTTTGCTTGTTTGTTGATCTTTGGCAGTACGCTCATCAATAAGAATTTTGAGGGCAAACAATTTGACCAAAAAAGGATCGGCATAGTTTCCGTAAATATGTAAGCGTTGATCAATCAATCCTTGTTCTGACTTGGGCAGCTGGGCTGCCATTAATTTGGCTTGATTTTGTGCCCCTTCCAAACCAATTTTGTAGGCCAGCATAGCATAAAACCAGTTGGTGATGGTATGATATTTTTTGATAATAGTGGCTACGTGTGCAGTGGCCACATGTGGATGAAAGCGCTCATCTACCAAATCATTCACTTTGTAATCAGAGATTCCTCCTTGTATGGGGAGTGGCAAAGCCCAAAAACCTGCGGTGGTTTCATCCTCAAAACTTGGATTCATTTGGCTTAATGTTAATGCCAAATAAACAAAATCTTCGGGCAGCCCCTGCTTGCTTAGTTGTTGCTTGAGCAATTGCTCATATACTCTAAAATGTTCATAAGCTGACTGAAGCTTTTCAGGTGCTTGTTCAATTTTGTAAGCTTCACGACTGATCTGTTTCAACATGGCCTCGTCAAAAACCAGCTCTATGCCAGCAAAATTGATCTTTTTGGGGATTTCAGATGCTTGAGAAGCAAACCCTGAAAAAAGGTACGCAAGTAGTACAATCCTACAAGCAACTTTACCAATTTTAAAGTAAAGGTTCAACATTTGTAAATTATTTTTGGATGCCTTTTGTGAATGATAGTTTGCTGCTAAAATAACAGCTGACCAAAAATAATTATTGCAGTTGAAAAACAGAAATTTTTAGCCAATTTTCTTGATTAAGTAAAGTCCGTCACGAATAGGAAGTAATATTTGTTCTACGGAAGTATCATTTTTTACAAAATCATTAAACAAATGTATGGCTTGGGTATCTTTGTCCATCTGCTCGATGGGGGTGGTAACTTTGCCACTCCAAAGCACATTATCGGCTATGACCAAACCGCCTATTTTTACCTTAGGCATTATTTTTTGATAATAATGTAAGTAGTTCTTTTTATCTGCGTCGATAAATACCAAGTCAAAAGTTTCTTCTAAAGTATCTATTACCTGCATAGCATTGCCAATACGCAAGTCGATTTGAGGGTGATACCCTGCTGCCTTGAAGTAGCGATGTAGTCGTTTTTCTAACTCTTCGTTCACTTCAATGGTAATGATTTTACCCTCAGGAGGTAGTCCTTCAGCCAAACAAAGGGTGGCATAACCTGTAAAAGTACCTATTTCGAGTACCCTTTTGGGTTTTACCAAAGTAGAAAGGAGCGCTAATAGACGACCTTGTAAATGTCCAGAAAGCATTCGAGGCATTAGCACCTCTAAGTGTGTTTCACGAACAATTTGCTGCAAAACGGGACTTTCGGGGCTTGTAAATTGCTCTACATAGTCCAAAATTTTAGCATCAAAACCCAACATAAGTCAGAGGACGTTTTCTTCAGGTATATATTTTAAAACACAAAATTTGTCTTCACTCCAAATTTCATTGGCCAAGTCGCAGATAGCGGTAGCTGTGATTTGTTGAATGGCTTCAAATATCTGCTCAATAGGTTCTATTTTGCCCAAGTCCAACATACTTTTACCCATCATCAGCATATAGTTCAAATTGCTTTCTTCGGCCATAGCCAGTTGCCCACAAAGTTGATCTTTGGCTTGTTGGAGTTGCACCACACCCAATTTTTGCTCCTTGAGGGTTTTGATTTCTTTCCAAATCAACTGAATACTTTTTTCCAATTGCTTGGGTTCGGTATTGAAATAAATCCCAAACAAGCCGGTGTCTAAAAAAGGTGTATAAGCTGCCTCGACACCATATACCAAACCATGTCGCTCTCGTAAGTTCAAGTTTAGCCTTGAGTTCATACCTGGCCCACCCAGTAGGTTTACTAACAATCCGAAAACGGTGCGCCGTTCATCATAAAGGGAAAATGCAGGCAAGCCCATCGCGCAGTAAGCCTGACCTGTAGAAATATTCTGTGTTTTGTGAGTAGGCAAATACTGTTCAAATTTTTGTCGCCTGCGCTTGGCTTTGCTTGGTAAAATAGCCTGAATATATTTTTCTGCTATTTTCAGTGCTTTACTAAAGGGGAAATTTCCTACGCTTGCAAAAATTACCTCGCTGGTATCTAAGTTCTCGGCTATGAATTGTTGAAAGTCTTGTTTTCCGAATTGTTTGATGCTGTCTTGCGTGCCTAATATATTGGTGCCCAACGGGTGGTTTTGAAAGACCAGAGCATCAAAGTCGTCTTGTAGCGAGTCGTCTGGCGAATCGGCGTACATAGCCATTTCTTCCAAAATAACATTGCGCTCACGGTCAATCTGATTTTCAGGAAAAGTAGAATGGAAAGTTATATCCGTCAGTAATTCGACTGCTTTTTCAAAATAGACATCTAAAAAAGAGGCATAAAAACAAATCTTCTCTTTGGTTGTGTAGGCATTCAGCTCGCCCCCTACTGCATCAATGCTGTTCAAAATGTGAAAAGCCTTCCTTTTTTGAGTTCCCTTGAAGGCCATATGCTCCCAAAAATGTGCTAAGCCTAATTGATTTGGTTTTTCGTCCCGGCTACCAATATTTAGCACAAATCCACAATGCGCGATTTTGGTATAAGGCACCTGCCGATGAACTACTCTTATACCATTGGGTAAAGTAGCCATTTGATGACTACTAACCGATTGTTCAAGTGGCAGGATAGTATGTTTTTGTTTCATGATTTGTACAAAAATACAGAAAATAGCATAAA
>DMHB01000413.1 GCA_003449595.1 Microscillaceae bacterium
TAGCTCTGTACCATCTTTGAATACAATCTTTACATTGTATTGTGTTGAGGCATCAGCATCACCACAGCCTTGAAAATCAATGGTAACTTCTTCGCCCGGCTCTAAAACATCGCCATCAGCATCGCCCAACATATCGCCATCAGGGCCTGTACCAGTCCAACCTTCTACAAAAACATAAGTAATTTGTTTGCCGGTTTTGTTAGTAATTTTCATTTTGTTTTGTGCTTGTGCTGCATTTGATATAAAAAATGAGCAAGCAAATAAAAAGCAAACAGCCAATAAATTCTTCATAGTAATAGACATTGTTTTGTTAATAGATTCAACAAAGGTAGGAGAAAGTAATGCAAATAAAAAAAGCAAGCCCCCCTTTTTAAATACAAAAGTAAGTCGTTTGTAAAATTCTTTTTTCAGGCATCAGGTCAGACTTTTATACTTGATACGGTGGGGAGTGTCATCGCCCAAGCGTTTTTTGCGGTTTTCCTCATAGTCAGAATAATTGCCTTCAAACCAATATACTTGTGAATTGCCCTCGAAGGCTAAAATATGGGTAGCTATTCGGTCTAAAAACCAACGGTCGTGAGAGATGATGACTGCACAACCAGCAAAGTTTTCCAAAGCCTCTTCCAGTGCGCGCAACGTATTGACATCCAAATCGTTGGTTGGTTCGTCCAACAAAATCAGGTTGCCACCTTGTTTGAGGGCTATGGCCAAATGAAGCCTGTTTCGTTCGCCACCCGATAAGTCGCCTACTTTTTTCTGCTGGTCAGTGCCTCCAAAGTTGAACTTACTGATGTAAGCACGGGCATTGATTTCTTTTCCTCCAACCATCAACAACTCATTACCTCCTGAAATAGCCTCATAGACCGTTTGTGTAGGGATTAGGTCATCGTGTTCCTGATCGACATAGGCAATTTGAACCGTTTCACCCACTTCAAAACTGCCAGCATCGGGCTGGGCATTGCCGGTGATGAGTTTGAATAAAGTGGTTTTTCCGGCAGCGTTGGGGCCAATGATGCCCACAATACCGGCAGGAGGAAGCGCAAAGCTCAGATTTTCAAATAAAATTTTATTTCCAAAAGCTTTGCTTAGATTTTTTGCTTCGATGACTTTGCTGCCCAATCGTGGCCCGGGAGGGATATACAACTCCAAGCGGGCTTCTTTTTCTTTGGTTTCCTCGCTTAGGAGTTTTTCATAGGCCGACAAACGTGCTTTCGATTTTGCTTGGCGTGCTTTGGGAGCCATTCTGACCCATTCTAATTCGCGCTCCAAAGTTTTCATACGCTTGGTCTCCGATTTTTCTTCTTGCGCCAAACGCTTTTGTTTTTGGTCTAACCACGAAGAATAGTTGCCTTTCCAAGGAATGCCTTCGCCTCTATCCAATTCCAAAATCCATTGGGCAACATTGTCTAAGAAGTAACGATCGTGGGTTACGGCTATGACGGTGCCTTTATATTCTTGCAAATGTCTTTCTAACCAATGTACCGACTCAGCATCTAAATGGTTGGTAGGTTCGTCTAAAAGAAGTACATCGGGGGCTTTGAGTAGCAACCTACAAAGAGCCACCCGGCGTTTTTCGCCTCCCGACAGATTGCCGATAAGGGCTTCGGAAGGAGGGGTGCGCAGCGCGTCCATCGCTCGTTCTAACTTGGTATCCAAGCTCCAAGCATCAGCCTGATCTAATTTTTCTTGTATTTGAGCTTGTTTCTCCAATAATTTATCAAAGTCAGCGTCTGGTTCAGCAAAAGCAGCGTTGATATCTTCGAAAGCCTTGAGCAAATCGACAATTTCTTGTACGCCTTCTTCTACTACTTCTCGAACAGTTTTTTGAGGATCGAGCTGGGGTTCTTGCTCCAAATAACCTACTGAGTATTGTTTAGAAGCCACTACTTCACCTAAAAATTCAGTGTCAAGCCCAGCAATAATTTTTAAAAGCGACGACTTCCCCGAGCCATTCAACCCAATGACCCCTATTTTGGCGCCATAGAAGAAAGATAAATAAATATCTTTTAATACTTGTTTTTTGGGCGAATAGATTTTACTCACCCCCGCCATAGAAAATATTATGGTTTCATTACTCATATAATGCACTCTTTTTTACTTTTGCAAATATGTTAAGATTTATTGATTATTTTTTTGAATTTTCAACAAACTAATTTTTGTATTCAAGCGTTTAGACTTTGTTAATTAGAAAAAACTGTCTTTTGCAAGCATTTTGTTATATCGTTGAAAAACAAATATGCACCATAATGCAAAACAGTACAGTTTACATTTTTTAAACCCTACTAAACAACAATGGAAGTACAAGCAAAACAACACGAGTTTGGCTATGTACAAGATGGTAAAGTGTTCTTAAAAGGCTTTTTAAGCTATCCCGACAGGCAAATTGGGGTAGTCAAAGAATCAGAAGAAGCCTCCATCAAGTACTTCGAAAACAGGTTCAATATCGCCAAACAAAAGGTAGAAAACCTTCGCAACTTAGTCGAAGATAACCAAAACAAAGGCTCCTACCTGATGAAACTCATCCATATGCGCAAGTATTTGGCTGATTTCGATGGTTTAGGTGATTACAAAGCACTTTTTGACCAATTAGATCAAATAGAAGAGCAT
>DMHB01000246.1 GCA_003449595.1 Microscillaceae bacterium
AAATAACTGGCGTTATTTTAGTAGGGCTTTTATTTTATACCTTCTTGTTCACCCTTGCTGTATGCAACAAAAGATTTTCTTATTAGTGCTTCTCATAAGCATTTTTAGTGCCTCAGCGCAAGCGCAAGGCAATCTAACTGATATTGATAAAGACGAAATCGTTCTGGTATCAGACGATCCTCCTGTACCGGTGGGTGGAATGGCGCAGTTTTACCAATATTTGGCTGCCGAACTTCGATATCCGGAAGCAGCCAAAGCCGATGAAATATCCGGCAAGGTCTATGTGGCTTTTGTGGTAGAAAAAGACGGCTCACTCTCTGACATTAAAATTTACAAAGGGCTACACCCCGCTTGCGACCGAGAGGCAGAACGTGTCGTAAGCAATTCTCCGCCTTGGCTGCCCGGCAAAGTAAACAATGCACCCGTAAGAATGCGTCTTTTGCTTCCGGTGCAATTTATTCTCAGATAAGTTATCGCACAATAACACCTGCCCTATTGGCAAATAAAGCATACGTTAAAACTATGGAAAACACTTTCTCCTTTCACGGCACAGCCTTTAGCTTTTTTTGGCTCATTGTGCGCAACCAGATTTTGGTGTTCATCACAGTTGGCCTCTACATTCCTTGGGCTATTTGCAATTATGCAGGCTGGGTAGCACGCCATACCGAGTGGCAAGGCAAAAGGCTGCATTTTCACGGCACAGGTGGTCAAATTTTTAAACGGTGGCTTTTTTGGACTGGCCTTACAGGCATTACTGCGGGTATTTATGCCTTTTGGTTTATTCCCAATATGTATGGATGGATTATGAGCCAAACCACCTTGGCGGAAGAATCTTAAAAAAAACGCCGTAGCAGCTAAAAACTACTACGGCGCATGTTTAGGGGGGACTTGTACGCTTTAAGCTACACTCAATTTGCGTTGCATCAAGTCTTCAATTTCATCTGCTTCGATAGGTATGTTACGCATCAAGTCAAAATTGCCCGTATTAGTAATCAGAATGTCGTTTTCTAAACGAATGCCTAAGTTTTCTTCCCTGATATAGATGCCAGGTTCACAAGTAAATACCATTCCTGGTTCAAATACACGATGGCGGTCGCCTAAATCGTGTACATCCAAACCTAAATGGTGTGATGTGCCGTGCATAAAATACTTCTTATAGGCCGGATTGTCTTTGTCATCGGCTTTGGCTTTTACCTCTGCTTCGGTCAGTAAGCCTAAGCGAAGTAACTCGTCGGTCATCAACTCGCCTACTTTTTCGTGGTATTCTTTGATACGATTACCTACTTGCAGCATACCGATAGCGCCCCGCATCACCCGCAATACTGCGTCATAGACAGCGCGTTGGCGCGGCGTAAATTTGCCACTAACCGGCACAGCCCGTGTCATATCGGCATTGTAGTTGGCATATTCTGCGCCCACATCCATTAAAATTACTTCGCCATCCTTGCAAACAGCATTATTTTCGATATAATGCAGCACACAAGCATTGAACCCTGAAGCAATGATAGGTGTGTAGGCAAACCCCTTGGAGCGATTGCGGATAAACTCGTGGGCAAATTCTGCTTCAATTTCAAACTCAGTAACCCCGGGTTTGACAAAACCCAATACCCGCCGAAACCCCTTTTCAGTAATATCGCAAGCCGTTTGGATAAGCGACACCTCCCCGTCCGATTTGATGGCGCGCAGCTGTTGCATCAAAGGAGCCAAACGTTCGTACTTATGTAGCGGATAACGTTGCCTGCAATCACGAATAAACCGCGCATCACGGGTTTCTACTTCTACCACCGCCCTGATATGCTCGTTGGTATTCAGATAAACGTGTTCGCATTCGGTCATCAAGGTGTTGAACAATGTCGGAAAACTCGACAACCACATCACCGTAGCAATGCCGCTGCGCTCGGTTGCTTCTTCTTTGGTCAACTTATGCCCTTCCCAGATAGCGATGTGCTCGTTGGTTTCACGCAAGAATAAAATTTCACGGTGGCGCTCCTCTTGACAATCCGGGAAGATTAACAAGATACTTTCTTCTTGATCTACCCCTGATAAGTAAAACAAGTCATTATTTTGCCGAAAAGGCATCGTGCCATCTGCATTGGTAGGCATTATGTCGTTGGCATTGAACACCGCCAGCGATTTGGGCTTGAGCAGTTTAGCTAAGTTTTGACGGTTGTGTTCAAAAAGTGCTTTGGGAATGGGGTGGTATTTCATAGAGTCGTTGGGGTTGAGGAAGAAAATCAAATCTTAAACTAACTGTTTCAAAGCAATTTCAAAAGACTTTTGGGCGATATGTGTCTTTTGGCTGTTTTGTTGATAAGTTACCTGCAAAGCATCGCCAATGGTGCGCGAGGTATCTTGAAAAATAGCAGCATCCGTTACCTCCACATTGTCCGACATTAAGTAGGCAAACACACGCGCCATACCACAGTTGGCAATAAAATCAGGTAATAAGGCACAATGTTGATCGACGTATTCGGTAATTGGCCCAAAGAAAATTTCCTTGTCGGCAAATGGCACATTGGCGCCACAAGAAATTACTTCTAACTGGTTTTGGATCATCGCCTCCACCTGCACTTGCGTAACCAACCGAGAAGCTGCCGCTGGAATAAAAATCTCTGCCCCCATTGTCCATATTTTCGCGTTTACTTCTGCAAAAGGCATTAAGTTAGCTGCTTGGAGGGTATTTCCTTTGCGGTCGGCAAATAAGCGCTTGGTAGCTTCTAAATCATATCCTTCAGGATTTATCAAGCCTCCATCTTTGTCGATAATGCCCACGATTTTTACGCCGGCTTTTGCCAAAAACAAAGCCGCAGCGGCACCCACATTGCCCCATCCTTGGATAATGGCTCGTTTTTGGGTTACATCGCCCCCCCACAATCGATAATAATGCAACACTGCCTCACAAACACCATAACCGGTAATCATATCGGCTACCGTATATTTTTTCGATACGGTGGTGGGTGTATAGTTGGGGTCTTCTAAAATTTTGGAAACCCCTTGGCGCAAGCGACCTATTTTACGAATTTTATCGGGCTTGGGTGGGTTATAATAGCCATTTACAATGCCCTCTTGGGGATGCCAAAGGCCATACTCTTCGGTGATGGGAATTACTTCGTGAATTTCATCCACATTCAAATCCCCCCCTGTACCATAATAGTTTTTCAGCAACGCATAAACAGCCCTGTACCAACGCTGCAACACACCGGCTTTGCGAGGGTCTTGCGGGTCAAAATTGATGCCCGACTTAGCACCCCCAATGGGTGGCCCTGAAACTGTAAATTTCACTTCCATCGTTTTGGCCAACGACTCTACTTCGCGGCGATCTAAGCCTACACGCATACGGGTACCTCCACCTGCTGCCCCATTGCGCAGCGAGTTAATCACTACCCAACCTTCGGCCTCGGTTTCGGCATCTTTCCATTCAAAGACTATCTCTGGACGTTTATTTTCAAATTTTTCTAAGAGTGTTTTCATGCAGCTAAAAAAGTGGGGATTGTAAATTGATAAACCGCCACAAAACTATGAAAAAATAAAGATTGTTTTGCAGTACAAGCGGCTTATCTTACCCCGAACTACACAAAAGGACTTTCCACCATACTGCTCAAATTTTTGTATATTGCGCATTAAAATAGCAAACTTGTTAAATGTACGCTTTGATAGATTGCAACAGTTTTTACGCTTCGTGCGAAAAAGCCTTCCGCCCCGATTTAGCCCACCACCCAGTAGTAGTCCTGTCTAACAACGACGGGTGTGTGGTGGCACGTTCACCTGAAGCCAAAGCATTGGGGATTCGGATGGCGGTGCCTCTTTTTCAGGTGCGCGAAATCATCGAGAAGCATCGTGTAGCTGTTTTTTCTTCCAACTATACATTGTATGGCGATATTTCAAGGCGCGTGATGGAGACTTTGGCAAGTTTTGCTCCTGCTATCGAAGTATATTCGATTGATGAAGCCTTTTTAGATTTCAACAACTTATTATACAAGCCTGATTGGCATATCTTAGGCCAACAAATCAGACAACAAGTATGGCAAGACACCGGTATTCCTGTTTCAGTTGGATTTGCCCCTACCAAAACTTTGGCTAAAGTAGCCAACCAGTTAGCCAAAAAAACACCCTCGCTTCGACACATATGCGTATTAGAACACACTGAACAAACTGCCGAATTGCTCGAAGATTTTCCCCTTCAACAAGTCTGGGGCATTGGTTACGGTTATTGCCAGCGTTTAGAACAACAAGGGGTTTTTACTGCGGGGCAGCTTTGCCGGATGCCCGAAGCTTGGGTGCGCAAACAACTCTCTGTAGTTGGCCTGAGAACTGTCAAAGAATTAAAAGGCGAACCTTGCCTAACACTCGAAGAAATAGCTGACCCACGCAAAATGGTCATTACTTCTCTTTCATTTGATAAAACGACCGAGGACTTGGAAACGCTCCGCGAATACGTTGCTTCTTTCGCTGTACGCAGCGCTGAAAAGCTACGCACACAAGGGCTTTGCTGTACAGCCTTGGCTGTGTCGTTATCAACCAATCGATTTCAACGGCAAAAAAAGCAATACCGAAATAGCCTAAGTTTAGCACTTGCTGAAGCGACTTCTTACAGCCCTGAAATTATACGCGTTGCCTTGAAAGCCCTTGACCAACTTTACCGCAAGGAGTTTAGCTATAAAAAAGCCTGTGTAATGTTGTATGGGTTAGTACCGCAGCATACCATTCAGCAAGACTTATTCAAATCTCCTGAAGAAAATACCCCCACAGTCAAAAAACAAAAAGCGATGGCGGTGTTAGATAAATTGAACGAACAGTTGGGGCGAAACAAAATAAAATTAGCTGCTCAAGGCAATGATGATAAGTGGAAAAGCCGCCAAGCCAAGCTTTCTGCTTGTTTTACAACCAGATGGAACGAATTATTGGTTGTACGATAGCTCTACGCTGCCACAGGATTGGTTATTCGTTCCTATTTTATTTTGAAATGTAGTTTTTCTCTTGATGCACTCAGCCTTAATTGCATCTTCAATGGCTTGATATAATTTC
>DMHB01000305.1 GCA_003449595.1 Microscillaceae bacterium
TCTGACAAAATTGTGGATGGCTACGGGGGCTTAATCCCCGGGCCGTTTTTAGATGCCGGTTTCCAGATGCTCAAGCCTATGCTGAAAGTGCGCAAGCAAAAGAATTTGATGAATATGCTCGACAACAGCGATCGGGTGATGAACTTTATGCGGATGGAAAAGTGGATCAACGATTTGCCCGATCAAAGTGGGGAGTGCTATCGGCAGTTTATCAAAGATTTGTACCAAGCCAATAAATTAGCCAAGAACGAATTGGTGGTGGGCAAGCACAAGGTCGATCTGAAAAAGCTAACCGCTCCTTTGTTGAATATCTATGCCACCGAGGATCATTTAGTGCCTCCTGCGCATACCATTCCGCTCAATGACTTGGTTGGCTCCAAAGACAAACAACTGTATGCCTTCCCGGGTGGACACATAGGCGTATTTACAGGGCGGCGCTCACAGGCCGAACTTAGCCCTACGATATTTCAGTGGTTGAAAGATCGCGACTAAGTTGGCGTGATAAGCAGGTGATTGCCGCTAAAATTTGGGTTTTATTCTTGAAACCAGCCTGCATACATAGGGTAAGCGTTGGCAATACGGGTAATTTCGCTTTCTAAGTTGTCTGTTTTCTTGATAAACTTAGCCGGATTTCCAGCCCAAATGCTGCCGGGTTCTACAACCGTATTTTGCAATATCACTGCGCCGGCACCAATGATGGACCCTCGCTTGATGACTGCCCCATCCATTACAATGGCACCCATACCGATTAAAACATAGTCTTCGATGGTGCAACCGTGTACGATGGCATTGTGTGCTATCGATACATAACTGCCTATGCGGGTTTCGTTGCGCTGGTAAGTAGCGTGCACCACAGCTCCATCCTGAATATTGGTATAATCGCCAATGGTAATAGGGCTTACATCGCCACGCACCACAGCATTGAACCAAACCGTACAATGATGCCCCATTTGGACAGCACCAACCAAGGTTGCATTTTCGGCAATAAAACAGTCGTTGCCCCACGAGGGACTAAACCCTCTTACAGATTTTATCAATGCCATATTTGCTGTATTTTCAGTATTTTTGGATTTATTTACTTGTCATTGGCAACAAATTTAATCATTCACATTGGGTTATCGCTGCTGGTAGGATGAGATTACCAAAACAGGCCATTTTCATCGTTTTATTGACCATAAAATTGCTGGTGTTGCCTACAAAAGGTATCGCGCAAGAGACTGATTATGCCTTTGAAGACCCTCCGTATAATATGCACGGAATTTTAGATGGCAAGCCTTTTCGGGTGCACATTGCCGATAATCTCAGCGAAACTTACGAAGATTATTACTATTTTTTGGATGACAAACTTGTGCGCCCTTTGGTGCCGCAAAACATACCCAAAGATCTTCCCGAGGTTTTCGACATTTGGCGCGAAGATCAAAATGGTAAAACCATCAGCTATTTTTTTATTACTACTTTTCCCAGTGAATTAGACGTAAAAGGATTTCAAGTTAAATTGCCCCAAAAAATTAAGTATAATTTCATCCTATACCACGTTTTGACCATTTATGGCGAATTGAACAATCGGAAAATCAAAATGTTACTGGAATATACCGGCGAAGAGGGTGCAGGTTCTTGGTTCTACAGCGGTTATTATTTTTATTTAGATCAACCCAAAAAAATAGCTATCTTCGGCAAAGCCACCAAAGCAGGCATCGAAGAAATTACAGAGGAGGAAGACGGCGAATTTTCGGGCTTCTTTGAATTTGGTAAAAAAGATATGGTCGAAGGCGTAGTACCCATCATCTGGCATAGCGCCGATGGACTAAAAAATTATAAAGGCGAACTTAGATTTTAAAATTCAAGCTCCTGAAAACAACAGGAACTTACACATAACACGGGTATTTTGTATGAGTAATTTAGACGAGTTTTTGAAGGCTGCCGAACACAAAGCCTTCGATTTGAAACATAGAAACACGATCAATTTCAACATAGGCAAGTACGATGTCTCTGTGCAAAAAGGGCTGACCCAATTCGACGATTGGGATTTGGCGCGCAGTAGGGCTGCCTATCTTAAAACCCAAGCCATCGATGCACTCGACGAGCATTTGATGATGTTTGAACAGCGATTTACTGCTCAAGGAGGCAAGGTCATCTGGGCCGAAACCAAGCAAGAAGCCTGGAAGGCCATTGAGAAAATATTTCAAGAAAAAAACGCCCGCTCGGTGGTCAAATCAAAGTCTATGACGACCGAAGAAATCCACCTGAATGAAAACTTAGAAGAGGCAGGGGTCGAAGTAGTAGAAACCGACTTGGGCGAATACATTGTGCAATTGGCCGGACAAAAACCTTATCACATCGTTACACCAGCGATGCACCTTTCTAAAAAAGACGTTTCAAACATCTTTGTCGAAAAGCTTCATACACCCCCCACCGACGATGCCCAAGAACTGACGGGTATTGCACGCAGGTTGCTGCGCGAAAAATACACCAATGCTGATATTGGCATTACCGGCGGCAACTTTTTAGTGGCCGATGTGGGAGGTGTTGCGATTACTGAAAATGAAGGCAATGCACGGCTTTGTATGACGTTTCCCAAAACTCATATTGCCATTGTAGGCTTGGAGAAAGTAATACCTAAATTGGCTGATTTGGGGCTTTTTTGGCCACTTTTGGCTACCAGTGGCACAGGCCAACGGATGACCATTTACAACTCAGTGGTCTGCGGGCCCAAGCAACCCGGCGAAATAGACGGCCCCGAAGAAATGTATGTTATTCTGTTAGACAATGGCCGAACCGAGCTATTGGCCGATCCCGAAAAACGGCAAGCGCTCAATTGCATCCGTTGCGGGGCTTGCCTCAATGCCTGTCCGGTTTATAAAAATATTGGTGGGCATACCTACCAAACCACTTATAGCGGGCCTATTGGTTCAGTAATTACGCCCCACTTAGAAGGAATGAAGCAATTCAAACACCTTAGTTATGCCAGTTCGCTGTGTGGGGCTTGTGGGTCTGTCTGTCCGGTAAAAATCGATATTCCTAATCTCTTATTGTTAAACCGGAAAGAGAGTGTCGAGTCAGGACTTTCGCCGCAAACGGAGCGGTGGACTTTTTATTTTTGGAAACGAGCGATGCTCAAACGTTGGCGGATTGATTTTTGGAGTGCCGGGTTTAAAAATTGGGGACTGAAAACCTTTTTTGCTAAGTTTTGGGGCAAACGACGAACTATGCCGGAGGTAGCACCTAAGTCCTTCAAGCAAATGTGGAAAGACCTACACTGATTAGCATAAAAAAACCTGTAACGCAATCGCTACAGGTTTTTGAAAGATAAGGGAATAAATGAAACAAATTACTTGGTTGAGTATTGCATCAGTTTGTCTTTTAACTCTTTGCGGGCAATGTGGATTCTGTTTTTCACAGTGCCAATCGGAATTTTTAACCTTTCAGCTATTTCGTGGTATTTGAATCCTCTGAAGTGCATCATAAAGGGTACTCGGTACACCTCGTCCAACAAATCGATGGCTTCGTTGATGTCGTCCATTGTAAAACCTTGGAAGGCTAAATTTTCGGTGGTGTTGTCGTTAGAATTGATGTAGTGTAAATTATCAGTGGTGTCAATAAAAGTATTTCTACGCACCAATCGCTGGTAATTAGTTATGAAGGTATTCTTCATAATGGTGTAGAGCCAAGCTTTCAAATTAGTTCCCTCAGTAAACTTGTCGCGGTTTGTGAAAGCCTTGAGTAGCGTTTCCTGCAACAAATCATTCGCTTCTTCATTGTCTTTAGTCAATTTCAAAGCGAAAGGCTTTAAGGTCTTAGTCAAATGGTCAATAGAAGCAAATTCTAGGGTATTCATAGGTCTGACGTTAAAAAAATTGTGAATTTGTTTTTTGTTTAACCAAAAGTAAGAAATGTTAAACAATAATCCAAATATTTATTGAACTTTTTTACACCGAAAGTTAAACAGAATGGACGACTTATCAGACTCTAAGAAATATTATTTTGTCTGAAGAGTAATTTTACCATAAATTCCTCCTTATTGTG
>DMHB01000253.1 GCA_003449595.1 Microscillaceae bacterium
AATGATTTAAGTTTTCTATTGCCCCCCTAACACAACCCTGTTCTTTAGATTCTTCCTTGGGTGCTTTAAAAATATTTCTGCGGAATCAAGTAACCTTGCACATAGTCTTGTATGCCTTCTTCTAAGGTAAAAAAGGGCTTTTGGTAGCCTATCTGCTTTAGCTTCTGCATATTGGCTTCAGTAAAATATTGGTATTTGTCGCGGATGTCGGCGGGGGTGTCCACAAAAGAAATATTTTCGGGTTTTTGCATGGCCGCAAACGTATGGCGCGCCAGGTCGAGGAAGGTGCGGGCTTTTCCGCTGCCTAAGTTATAAATGCCCGAATTTTTGCGGTGGTGCATCAAAAACATACAAACTTCTACCACATCTTTTACATATACAAAATCGCGCATTTGTTCGCCATCGGCATATTGCGGGTTGTGCGAACGGAACAATTTTAGCCCGTTGGTCTGCTGAATTTGGTTATAAGCGTGAAAAATTACGGAAGCCATCCTGCCTTTGTGGTACTCGTTGGGGCCATATACATTGAAAAACTTCAAGCCTGCCCAAAAGAAAGGTTTTTCTGCTTGCGCGATGGCCCACAGGTCGAAGTTGTTTTTCGATTCCCCGTAAGGGTTAAGGGGTTTGAGTTTCGGAATGATGTCGTCGTTGTCGTCGTAGCCAAATTCGCCGTCGCCATAAGTAGCCGCCGACGAGGCATACACCAATGGAATTTGATACTGACAGCAGAGTTGCCAAATGCGCTGCGTAAAGTGCAAGTTGAGCGCATCAAAAATTTGCACATCAAACTCAGTGGTATCGGTTCGGGCACCAATGTGAAAGATGAACTCTACCTCGTCGGCGTGTTGCGGAAGCCAATCAAAAAAGGCGCTTCTTTCTACGCGGTGCAAAATGGTCTTGCTCTCCAAATTGGCTGCTTTGCCTTGGTTGCGGGCATTGTCCGAAAAATCATCGACCGCGATGATGTAGTTGAAATTGTCTAAGTTCAAGCGCTTGATCAAGCAGCTACCAATGAACCCAGCAGCACCGGTTACCACTATCATATTGAAAACTTTGGATTGAATTGAAAAAAAGACAACAAAACGGATTTTGATTCAAACTTACTGATTTTTCAGAAGTTTTTTGATAATTTTGACCTGCTTAAACTATTTTTAACTGCCTTTTCAAAGTAGGAAAACACTTTAATTATGATTCGAAAAATAAATCTAACACATTTTTTGTGGGCGGCTCTTATCGCAGTGGGCGTGTGGAGCTGCAAAGGGGGAAGTGCAAAAGTCGATTTTGTACAAATCCCTAAAGATGCAGCCTTTGTGCTAAGCATCGATTTCAAAAGCTTGACCACCAAAGGAGAAGGTTGGAAAGAACTCTTGAACGAAAATACAAAAGACCTCTTGAGTTTAGATAAAAGCAGCGACAAGCTTATCACTAATCTTACCAAAACCGGCATCGATTTCGACAGCAAGGCAGTTGTATTTGGCAAAATGTCGAAAAAAGAAGAAGAAAATTATGTGGTCGCCGCTTTCAAAATTAAAAGTGAAGCCGATTTTGAAAAAGCCCTGAAAGAAGGAGATGACAAAGCTGAGGTAAAATCGGAAGGAGCTATCAAATATACCTATGACAAGCGCAATACCTTGGTAGCCTGGGAAAAAGGCATTGCTTTGGTTATTGCTAAAGACAAAAAGACCGAAGAAAAAGTATTGCTCGACCAATACAAAGCCATCAAGGCCACCCAAGCAAAAGACGGATTGGCGCAAAACAACAAAGAATTTGCCACTTTCAGTCAGCAAGAAAAAGATATTTTGGCTTGGGTGAATGTGGAAAGCTTGGCTGTTATCGACGAAGAAACAGCGAAGAATGTTAAGAACTTCAAATCGTATGAGCTGGCCTTTAACTTTGAAAATGGACAATTGGTAGGCGACTTCGTGTTGAAAACCATCGATAACCCTCCGGCCAACTTGAAGAATTTGTACCGCACAGGGGTCAACAGCAAACTGTCTGGTTCGGTTGCCCTCGACTCGCCTACTATGCTTTTTAGCGCAGCCTTGGGTATGAAAGAATTACACGAATTGGTCAAAGAAAGTGGTTCGTTGAAGGATCGCGATGCGGAAGGAATCCAAAAAGACTTAGATATGACTACCTTAGAACTTTTTGAAATGTTGAGTGGCGATATCATTTTGGCCATCAAAGATGCCAAAATAAATTCGGCGATGAAGGGCGATGTAGAACCTGAAGCTGTGATAGCTTTAGGCATTGGCAAAAAAGAATTGGCCGATAAGTTTTTAGCCGCCTTGGTGAAGCGTAAAGTAATTAAGAAAGAGGACGACAATACCTACGAAGTGGCCGGTGTCGAACCAGCTGACGTTACTTTGGTAGTAAAAAATGATGCGTTGTTTTTTACTTCTAATGGTGCTTTGAAAGATAACATCGAAAAAGGTGGCAAAGGGTTAGATGCCAACTTCAGCAAACTAACCAGTGGCAATGCTACCGTATTTTTCTTGTCTAAAGATTTGTTGAAGCAATTAGAAATGTTTTCCGGCCTTTTGGGCAGCGCAGCGTTGAAAGATTTCTTCAGCCACGCCGTACCCGAACTTGAATCGCTAACGGTTACAAGCTTGCCGTTTAAAAATAATCGTTTTGAGGCTAAAATGGTGTTGCAAATGACCAATAAAAATCAGAATGCCTTGGCTACAATGGTACAAATTGCCAAGAAATTTTCTAAGAAGCCTGCTTAATTGGCTTTCTGCATAGCAATTTTCACAAAGCCCCGAAGCAAACGGGGCTTTTTTTATGTTAGCTGCTTGCCAAGTTTTTCGTAAATTAAAGGCTCACTTCACTATCCACCTATGCCTCATCGACTGCTACCGACTCTTTTATGGTTTGTTAGGGTTCTCATCATCGCTTTTATTGTAATCAATCATCTTGGCTTGTTAGCCGTTTGCTGGTTGTTGCCCTACGAGCAATTTGTCGAGCTGTTGTTGTCATTCTATGGCAAAACCGAGCTTCTGGAAGCAGTACAAGCCAAGTGGCTTACTTTTGAAAAATTTCAAATCGTTCGGTGGTTTGCCTTGCTAAGTCTTACCATTAGTTTTTCTGTTATCCGGCAATGGCTTTGGACGCAGGCCACGTTTCAGCAGTTGTTCAAGCCATTGGGGGCTTTTTTTGGGCATACAGTATGGCTCTGGCAGCAACTTGACAAATCGCAAAAACGAGGGTTTTGCCTCAGCATAGGGTTTATTTTGGCTTATCGGTTAGGGGTAGCTTTTTATTTTCCGGTTTTAATCGACGAAGCCTTTAGCTTTGTCTATTTCGTGAAGCAAGGGCCATTGGTTACGGCGGCTTATTATCCCGGGCCCAACAATCATATTTTTTACAACCTTATCGCGGCAGCGGCCTACAAAATTATCCCCCATCCCGAAGTCGCTATGCGGGTGGTTTCTGGTTTTTTTGGCCTGATGACTTTGGGCTTGTTGGGCGTTTGGCTTTTGCGAAAAGTTGGCTATTGGGCAACAATGGTGGCTATTTGGGTGCTGGCTTTTTTGCCCTACGAGTTGATTTATAGCGTACAAGGGCGTGGGTATAGTTTACAGGTATTTTTGTTTTTGTGGGGATGGATTAGCTTTCAGCACTATTATGCCGGTTATACGCCCCATTATTGGCGGCAATCTTGGATAGCAGCGATGATACTGAGCCTTTACACCCTACCCTCGTCCCTCTATTTTTTCCTTAGCTTGGGGGTTTGGGCAAGCTTTTCGGTGTCCCGATCCAAGTTGCTCCTCTTCTTTAAAGATGCAGTCTGGATCGTTATGCTGAGTTTTATGCTCTATTTTCCGGTATTTTTGATAAGCGGTTGGCGAACCGTAGTACAGAACGATTGGGTAGTACGTTTGCCTTGGGGCGTATGGCTGTCGAAATTCCCGCTTTACTTTGTCAATGTCTGGAACGATTTGCTGATAGACAACATAGGTATTTTATTCCCTTTGTTGGGATTTACGATGGTGGGATGGCTGCTGAACTACAAAAAAGTGCGCTTGCAACATAGCCGGTTGATGGTTCAGGCCATCTTTTTGATTGCTTTCCCTTGGGTATTGCTATGGGTGCAAGGCGTATTGCCTCCGGCGCGCATCTGGATCTATTTGTCTGTTCCGGCAGTGGTGCTATTGGCCTGCGTGTTGCGCTATACTTTGCAGCCTCCCTACCGCCTCAGGGCAGTATTTTTGGTTGGTCTGCTGATAGCCCTCACCACAACTGTATGGATACAAGCCATCCGATACCACGACGAAGTGCCCCAACAGTTTGCAGCCAGCATTGCCAAATCGGGCAAGTTTCAGCAAATCTATGCCAACGAAGACCACTACCGCGTGATGCTGGCGTATGAATTTGCCCGACGAAACCAACCCTTGGAAATGGCAACAGGGTTTGCCCCTTCAGGGGTAAAGCGCTACGATTTAGTGGTGTTGAGCAAGTCGCAACCCTTGCCCCATCATTGGCCAAGCGATCAGTACACGCTTTTCTGGGAAAATAAGCAAGTGCAGGCTTATACACCTCCGCGAAAGCCGACAAGATTTGTCTTTTATCATCCACAAAAAGATTTTAGTTTTGCATTACTTTTTCCTCAATATATGCCCTTATGACCACCGAAGCCACCGCCCTCCAATTAGGATTGACCGCCGAAGAGTACCAAAAAATTATTGAATTAATGGGGCGTGTGCCCAACTTTACCGAACTCAGCGCCTTTTCCGTGATGTGGTCTGAACATTGTTGCTACAAAAACTCTATCCGTTGGCTCAAAACCCTGCCTAAAAGCTCTCCCAAAATGTTGGCCGAAGCGGGCGAAGAAAATGCGGGCTTGGTCGATATTGGCGGCGGTTTGGCTTGTGCCTTCAAAATCGAGTCGCATAACCACCCTTCTGCCATCGAGCCATACCAAGGAGCAGCCACCGGCGTAGGAGGCATCAACCGCGATATTTTCACGATGGGCGCACGGCCTATTGCCCAAATGAACACCTTGCGCTTTGGCGACATTGCCCTGCCCCGCAACCAGCACCTTATCAAAGGCGTGGTTAAAGGCATTGGCGATTATGGCAACGCTTTCGGTGTCCCGACGGTAGGAGGCGAAGTGTTTTTCGACCCTTGTTACAATACCAATCCATTGGTCAATGCCTTTTCTGCTGGCATTGTAGCCACTGATAAAATCGCCAGCGCCATTGCCTATGGCGAAGGCAATCCGGTCTTCATTGTAGGCTCGGCCACCGGCAAAGACGGCATCCACGGCGCTGCTTTTGCCTCCAAAGACATCAGCGAGGACTCTATCAAAGATTTGCCCGCCGTACAAGTGGGCGACCCTTTTCAGGAAAAACTCTTGCTCGAAGCTACTTTAGAAGTCATCGCCACCGGCCATATTGTGGGTATGCAAGATATGGGTGCTGCCGGTATCATTTGTTCTACTTCGGAAATGAGCGCCAAAGGGCAGCATGGAATGGACATAGATTTAGACAAAGTGCCTTTGCGCCAAGCCCAAATGCAGCCATTTGAAATTTTGCTTTCCGAATCGCAAGAGCGGATGTTGGTAGTGGTCAAAAAAGGCTTCGAAGCCGAAGTCATCCGAATCTATGACAAATGGGACTTGCACTGCGTACAAATAGGCGAGGTGAAAACCCATACCCACGTGCGTTTTTTCAAAGCTGGCGAACTCGTAGCCGACATTCCTGCCCAAGCCTTGGTGTTGGGGGGCGATGCGCCGATTTATGACCGCCCTTACACCGAGCCGCCTTACTTCCAACAAGCCCAACAGTTCGACATACAGCAAGTCAAAGAACCAACACAATTAGCTGATTTACAAGCCATTGCCAAGTATTTGCTTGCGCACCCCAACATAGCCTCCAAAAAATGGGTCTATGAGCAATACGATTCGATGGTGGGCACTGCCAACGGTTCGACCAATGCCCCTGCTGATGCAGCAGTAGTACTGGTAAAAGGCAGCTTATTTGGCAAGTCAAATCTTACCAAAAGCTTGGTGATGAGTGTCGATTGCAATGGCCGCTACGTACATGCCAACCCCGAAGTGGGGGCAATGATTGCCGTTTGCGAGTCGGCGCGCAATGTGGTTTGTGCCGGGGGCGAGCCGGTGGCCATTACCAACAACCTGAATTTCGGAAACCCACTGAACACCGAAGTATATTGGCAGTTTGTAGGAACTATCAATGGAATTACCCAAGCCTGTATCCAATTAGGCACTCCGGTAACCGGTGGAAACGTAAGTTTTTACAACCAATCGGCCTCGGTGGGGAAGGCCGGTGGCGATGTCAACAACGCCGTTTTTCCAACGCCTACTATCGGTATGTTGGGCTTGATGGATGATCTGACCCACCAAACGACCTTAGATTTCAAACAATCCGGCGACTGGGTTTACCTGATAGGCCAAAGCCACAACGATATTGGCTGCTCAGAATATGTGTATAGCTATTGCCAAGTGAAACTTTCGCCTGCGCCACATTTCGACTTAGAAACAGAGTTCCAATTGCAGCAAATCGTCAAAACGCTCATCCGGAAAGGGGTCTTAGCTTCCGCCCACGATGTATCGGACGGGGGTTTGTTGGTAGCCTTGGCCGAATCGATGATGCCTCGTGGTTTGGGCGTTGACCTGCAAATCAGCCTTCCTCAAGGGGTGCGGGCTGATGCTTTTTGGTTTGGCGAAAGCCAAAGCCGCGTGGTGGTATCGGTCAGCCCACAGCAACAGGCTGCATTTGAGGCAGCTTTACAGCAAGCGGCCTTTCCTTTTCAACGTTTGGGTCGTGTGGCAGGCAGTGCTTTCCAAGTGAACGGCGAAACTTGGTTCGACTGTGCCGAAGCCCTGACTTGGTACGAACAGACTTTGCCTTCTTTCTTGAGCGCTTAAGCCGAGGATTAAAAATTACTGATTTTTCCGGTCTGTATGGTTTGCAAACCCAATTGGAAGAAAATCTTGTCCCATCCTTTCAAGCCACCCAGGCGTTGGTCTTGGGTATATCCTTTGTGAAACCGGTAGTATAGTTGCTGCACGATGACGGCGTTCCGGTAGCAAGTCAGGGCATAATAAAAGGGGATGTGGGTGATTTTGGACTTGGTTTTTTCTTCATAGCATTCCAACAACTCGCGCCGGTTGAAACTACCTGCTTGTTTGGTAGCAAAAGTGTTGAGGGCATCATACTCACCTTTTTCGACCCAGTAGCCTAAAGTAGCAGCCAAATCGCAATACACGTCGCCAACGGTAGCCATTTCCCAATCAAGCACCGCCACAATGCTATTCATTTGGTCGGCACTATACATAATGTTGTCAAATTTGTAGTCGTTGTGGATAATGCCAATTTTACTTTCACTGGGGATGTGCGCCCATAGCCAATCGGCCAATTGTTGGGCTTCGGACACATCGCCCAAGGCTACGTGCTGGTAGCGTTCGGTAGCCCCTTTGATTTGCCTTGCCAGAAATCCTTCGGGTTTGCCCATTTGAATCAGCCCACTGGCATAGACATCGATTTGGTGTAAATCGATGAGATTGTCCACAAAAAGTTCACACAGTTGGCGCATTTTTGTCGGAGTAAGCGCAATGCCTTCGGGTGGGTGGTTGCGCAATACAATTCCTTTCTTACGTTCCATCACATAAAAAGGAGTGCCAATCACTTGTTTGTCATCGCAGTAATGCAAAGGCTGCGGCACTTTGTCATACACCGGATGCAGCAGCGATAAATACTGAAACTCGCGCCCCATATTGTGGGCATTTTTCAGTTCTTCGGCTCCAAAGGGTGGGCGGCGGAGCACCAGCTCACGGTTGCCAAAATTGAGCAAGTAGGTTAAATTGGAATGCCCTCCCGGAAATTGTAAAATGGTCAGAGCATCTTGCGGGGCGTTGAACACTGTCTGAAGATAAGTTTGCAAGGCAGCTTGGTTCAGTTCTTCCCCTGCTCGAATTTCGCTGCGGGCTTCATCTAATGTTGACATACAATCGTTGATAATGTAGTGTTTGTTTGGTAATTTTAAGCACCTGTTTACAGGCTTATAAAATTACAACCTTCTGAGCGCAAGAAAGCAAAACAGGCTAAACTAATCCAAGAGAATACCGTTATAAATCCAAAATTCAGCTTTATGAAATACTTCTTCTTTTTATTGACTTGTATTGTATTGGCTTTTGGAAATACTGCTTGCTCAAAAAAAAATGCTAATCCTACCCCTGCTACTTCTACATCAAGCGACCCTACCTCAGCTACTGTCAATGGCAACCGTGTTGATGTTCAGTTACTTCTTAGCTTGGTAAATGCACAGCGCAGGGCCGGATGCCGATGTGGCACACAGCAAATGCCGCCCGTACCCGAAATCAGATGGAATAGTCAATTAGAACAAGCTGCCTTTGGACATAGCAGCGATATGAATACCCGGGGTTATTTTAGCCACGACAGCCGCGACGGGCGCAAATTTACCGATCGCATCACGGCCACAGGTTATCAATTTACTACCGCTGGCGAAAATATTGCCAATGGTTACACCAATGAAAATGCCGTGATTCAAGGCTGGCTCAACAGTGAAGGCCATTGCAGAAACATTATGAACAGCAGTTATACAGAGATGGGCGTAGGCCGAGCGGGTAATTATTGGGTTCAGGTGTTTGCCCGCCCGAGGTAAATAGTTAATCGGAGGTGTTGCCAATCAGCATTTTAGCACAATCGCGGATGCGTTTTTGGAGTTTTTTCTGCCATCCGGGGCCTTTTCTGAAAAACATTTTGAACCTTGTTCCCAAATTGAGCCATCCGGTTTTTGCTGGGCGCATATCGGTCTGCGTTTTTGGAATAAAAACATACCGGATGCCAAATTCTTTCATTACATCTTCAGCACAAAAGTTATCCAATTCTAACCCCTGGGGCTTGCGCAAATAAAAAGGCAACCGTGGGGGATATTTTTTGCCTTCTATTTTTTCAATTTCTTCTTTTGTTGGATTCAGACTCAGCGATGAAATTTCTTGCTCTACTTCTTTAAGATTGCGCCCGGTCAATGAGTAATTGGGGTTGTTTTTTTGAGCCAAAGCCGGCAAAAACATCCCAAAGACTAATACCAAAATATATAAACTCAATGATGGTTTCATAAAAAAGGAGCGTAAACCTACAACGCTGCAATAGCAAAAAGCATACAAATTAAAAATGTACCCACCCTTGCGCTTGAATCGGGAAGCGTTGATCGTTACGTGTGTGTAACCAAGCACCCGGTTGGCTGCGCGTCATATAGCCAATGGCCGTAATTTGGGCGTGTTTTTCTATTTTTTTATAATCTGCTTGTTTTACTGTAAACAAGAGTTCGTAGTCTTCGCCACCATTGAGTGCGGCAGTAGTAGGCGAAATTTGAAAGTCTAAAGCCGTCTGGTAGGTCATTTCGTGGATAGGGAGCTTGTCTTCGAAAAGAACGGCACCTATGCCCGAATTTTTGCAGAGGTGCATAATTTCTGAAGCCAGGCCATCCGACACATCAATCATCGCCGTAGGTACTACACCAAGCTCTAAAAGCTCATACACCCAATCGGTGCGTGCTTCGGGTTTGAGTTGCCGACCAATGATGTAGTCTTTTCCGGCCAATTCGGGCTGCATATCGGGATGATCGAGAAACACCTTCTTTTCGCGCTCCAAGAGTTGTAGACCAAGATATGCCCCACCCAAGTCGCCGGTTACACATACAATGTCATTGTCGGCAGCGCCACTGCGGTAGGTTACTTTGTCGGCAGCGACCGAACCTAAAACACTGACCGACAACACCAAGCCGCCTTTGGTGCTGCAAGTATCGCCCCCTACTAAATCGAGGTTGTACTGCTTGCAGGCCAAGTTAACCCCTTCATACAAGGCTTCGAGGGCTTCGACAGAAAAACGATTGCTAATGCCAATCGAAAGGGTGGCTTGGCGCGGAATTCCGTTCATAGCAGCAATGTCGGACACGTTGACCGCAATGGCTTTATAGCCTAAGTGTTGCAAAGGGCAGTAGGTCAAGTCAAAATGAACCCCTTCAACCAACATATCGGCACTCAACAAATACAGTTCGTTGGCGGCAGATGAAGCCATAACAGCAGCATCGTCGCCGATGCCTTTTTGGGTAGTAGGTTGGTATTTTTTGACACCGGCAGCTAACCTGTCTATCAATCCGAATTCGCCTAATTGGCTTATTTCTGTTCTATTCATAATGCTTGGAGCAGATAATTTGTATAACTTTGCAGCGTGAAATTACATTTTTTGATCTTATGAAAAAGCTCTGGGATTCACATTTCCAAGATTTATATTATGACCCTACGGCCAAGCTTTTCAAGCAGCGGTGGTTGGGTACTACTTATGAAATGGATGAACAAAGGTATCAAAGAGAGCAACAAAAAATGTTGGGATATTGAAAAGAAAGCCAGCCTGAAAAATTATTAGTCGATCTCTCCAACTTTGCATTTATCATCGTACCAGAGTTACAGGCGTGGCATACCATCCATATTCACTATGCTATCACCCAATTGGGCATTCATAAAATTGCTTTTTTGATGAGTCCTGATTTTGTAGCGCAAACATCAG
>DMHB01000116.1 GCA_003449595.1 Microscillaceae bacterium
CTACTGTTGCCATACCTCGATTTTTGATTGCGTAAAGAAAAATATTTTAGTGATAATTGACCAAGAAAATAAACAAATAAATCCATAGAGCACCTAAGAAATGCCAGTAAGTTGTACACATCTCAATGGTGAGCAAACTCTTGGCATGAATCTTATAATTAAAGGACAAAAATAATACAATTAATAAAAAAACAATGGCGCTAACCAAATGTATTCCGTGCAAGCCTGTTAAAATGTATAAAAAAGACCCCGCAGGATTCGCTTCTTTGCCTGCAAAAAATATCTTGTGATCTACTAAATAAATCCAAGCATAAAACTGCCCTATCAAAAAGATAACACCTAAAATCGCAGTCAACACCAACATTGCTTTCAATGTAACAAGTTTATCTTTTTGCGCAGAGAAGTAAGCCCAGTGCATAGTAATACTGCTTAAAATAATTACTACTGAGGTTATCCAAAACATTGAGGGCAACTCAAATGCCAACCAATCGCGACCTTCTACCCTTCTTACGATGTAGGCACTGGTAAGTGCTGCAAAGAACATGACAACAGTTACCAAAAATAACCAAAGTGCAAATTTTTGCGGATGCATTGATAAAGTAGGCTCTGGCTCATCCCAAAGTTCTACATATTTTTGTTTTTCAAGTTCAGTAATCATGGCTTTGTATATTTTAGAGTTTATCTAACAAAAAAGCGATCTGCACCACCGGCAGGTAAATAAATGAGCTGAACATAATGGCTAAAGCCATCTTATGTTCTAATTTTCTTAATAACAAAACAGAAGGAATGGTAAAGAGTACGCCAAAAAGTACTGCTATTACCGCAGAGGAATATCCTGTAAATCCGAAGTAGGCAGGCAAAAGCCCTATAGGAATCAACAACAAATTACCAAATAGTATATACAAAGCAGAGCCTAATGTACGCCCTGAAGAAAGCGGCAAAAGCCTAAAATTTGCTTTTTGATAATCGTCATCTAACACCCAAGCAATCGCCCAGAAATGCGGAAATTGCCAAACGAACTGAAGCAAGAATAAAAGTAATGCACCTATGTCTAAACTATTGGTAACTGCAACCCAACCCAATACAGGAGGTAAAGCTCCCGGAATTGCTCCAACATAAACAGCAAAAGAGCCAATACGCTTGCACGGGGTGTACACAAAGGAGTATAAAACCAACGAAAGCATTGACAATACCAAAACTTGGTAGTTGGTAGTAAGCGCTAAAGTAAAAAACCCGATGAGTCCCGTAATGAATGCTACATAAAACACCTCCACAACTCCTACTCTTAGAGAAGGAAGTGGTCTGTTTTGAGTACGCTGCATCAATTTATCTATATTTCTTTCCAACATCTGGTTAATCATAATGCCGCAACCTGATACGCAAAAACCACCAAAAATAAGTCCGGTGAAACTTATCCAGTTGAAGTTATGACGAACAGCCATCAAATAACCAAAGGCTGCTGAGAAAGAAACCAGTGCAGTTAACCTTGGCTTAAATAATTCAAAATAAGCCTTTAGCTTTTCAACTATCAAAACTTGTGTAGGATTATGTTCTATTTTGGTCAGCATTAGGGAGCTAAACTTATGGTTCTTGTATCAATGGGAGCAAAAAGCTTCGTATGATAAGTTATACAAATCAAACCAAACTGTATCCCAACCGCTAATACAGCAAAAAATAAATGTATCGGCTGTAGAAAAGCTGGAACTGATCCATAAGCCATCCATACTCCCGTAACTATTTCAATCACGATGCAAATAAGCGGCGATCGTACTAAATTATACAACCAAGGAGTATTCAATAAGTTTGACTTAATCTTATAAATCAGATACGCGACATATAAATGCGAAAACATTACCAGCCAAGAAAAAGAACGATGGATGTAAAACTCTATTCCTAACTGCCCTATCCACTTATCCCGGTATGCTGCTGCAAATGACTTGGAAACTTCATCAATGCTTTGCCGTACTTGAGTACCTAAAAAAATTTGTATCAAGGTTATGCTTCCAGCCAGCACTATCCAGGGAGCAATAGTCGTTAATTGTTGAGGATTAATTTTTTCAATATAAGCTTGGTTCGCTTTCAAGAATGCAAGTATCAATACAAATAGTATAAGGATTGCTAAAAACATGTGTAGTGTTATCACTGAAACAGCTAAATCTGTACTTACGACCTTCGCACCCAACCACCCTTGTAACACGACCAATATAAATGCCGACCCGCTTAACAAAAAAACAGATCGATAACCTGAATTAAAAAACCGGAAAGAAGCTATGAAAGTGATAATTATTAAAAAACCAATGAGAACGCCTAACAAACGATTCAAATATTCCACCCAAGTTTTAAAGGCATCAAAATCGGCAATTTCTTTGCCTTGCACCATAAATTTTGTCTTGTAATCGGGGGGCAGTTGCGATAACTGCGTAGGGGGAATCCAACTTCCAAAACACTTAGGCCAGTCTGGGCAACCCATACCAGAGCCTGTGCTTCTCACTATGCCTCCTACTAAAATAAGTAGGTAAACAGCAACTAATGTGATAAAACAGACTCTGGTGAAAAAAGGATTGCTCACAAAAATAAATTATGCTTTAGACTGTAACTCTTCTGCCTCGATTTCTTGTTGAATTTGTATCAACTCTTGCTCGTGAGGTAGATTGGAGTTAGTGGTTTTACTTAAAGGCACGGTTTGTGGGATGAAATCTTCAAATCCATCCTTATCAGCATTAGGCTTGCTGTAATCATAAGCCCATCGATACACATAAGGAATAGGGCCTTCCCAGTTGCCATGTCCGGGATTAATAGGTGCAGTCCACTCTAAAGTAGTTGATCCCCAAGGATTTTGAGGAGCTTTTTTGCCTCTGAAAATGCTGTAGAAGAAATTAAATCCGAAGACAAACTGACCAGTGAACGTAAGGATAGCAGCAACACTGATAAACATATTTAGGTCTGTAAAAGTGTTGAAGGCATCAAAACCTGTAAATGAATAGTACCTTCTTGGGAAACCAGCAATACCGATATAATGCATTGGGAAGAATACCAAGTATATACCAATGAATGTAACCCAAAAATGTATATAACCAAGACGCTCGTCTAACATTCTACCGAACATTTTTGGAAACCAGTGATAAACACCTGCCATAAACCCGAAGAAAGAAGCACTACCCATTACAATGTGGAAGTGAGCCACAACAAAATAAGTGTCGTGCAACTGAATATCTAAAGCATTATTTCCTAATACAATGCCAGTTACTCCCCCTGAAATAAATACAGAAACCAATCCGATCGAGAACAACATAGCAGGTGTGAAAATAATGTTACCTCTCCAAAGTGTTGTAATATAATTGAAAGCTTTTACGGCTGAAGGAACTGCAATGATCAGTGTCAAAAACATAAATACAGACCCCAAAAATGGATTCATTCCTGAGGTAAACATGTGGTGTGCCCAAACGATGAATGACAAAATACCAATACCAATCATTGAGCCAACCATCGCTTTATATCCAAAAATTGGCTTACGGGCGCAAGTAGCAATAATCTCTGATGTGCTACCAAGC
>DMHB01000119.1 GCA_003449595.1 Microscillaceae bacterium
AAAAAATGTGTACACCTCCTTGCCAAGTTTCAACTTGAAAGTGTGTAAGCAACTGTTTTACAAGGACTTGGCTCATTGCTTCTACCTGTGTGTAGCTAAGCGATTGCCGCAAGGCCAAAAAGTGATCGCGCAAAGCGGCTTTGGTAAAGTTTTCCATCAATGGGTAAGATTATTGAATCAAAAAAGCCTGAACAAATTTGCTCAGGCTTTGGCATATCTCACTTAACAAGAAACCTTAGGGTTATTCTTCTGTGGTTTGCTTGCCTCTCAACGCCCTTGGTACTTCTACCGTAGCAACAGGGTTCGAAACATTGTCCAATATCTCATACCCTTGAGGAATAATGTCTTTTACTTTGACTGACTTACCCAAATCCAAGTCTGTAATGTCGATTCGGATGCTATCTGGCAAATCCTTAGGAAGTGCGCGTACTTTCAACTTCTTGGCTTTTACCAATAGTTTGCCCCCTTTCTGAATCCCTACAGAGTTGCCGGTAAATTCGACAGGGATTTCCATTTTAACGAGTTTGTCATCCGCGATTTCCAAGAAATCAGCGTGCAAAATGGTTTCAGAAACCGGATGAAACTGAATATCTTGTAAGATACACTGATACACATCGCCTTCTATGTTTAAAGTTACCAAGTTGGCTTCGGGAGTGTACACCAACTCGCGGAACAAAATCATAGGCGAGTGAAAATGTACGTGTTCTTTGCCACCATACAATACACAAGGCACACTGCCTTCGGCACGTAAATCTTTGGCTACTTTCTTACCGAGATTTGCTCTTTTATACCCTATAATCTCTACGCTTTTCATACAATTGTTACTAAAAAATGAATAATATGTTTTTTGGAAGTGCAAAGTTAAGTATTTTTTTGTGTTTCTATCATCCCATTGCTGTTTGCCAGACGGTGTGAAATTTGTAAATTGAATGCCTGGGTCGTTTTTGGCTGGCTGTTAGGAGAGATAATACTTGACGGGGCGGAAATTTTTTATTTCACTAAGTCTGAGTAGTTTTTATTTATATGCTTGCATTAGGATTTTTACAGAGTTGTTTCAAACAAAGAGAATATTTACTACCTGATATTATACTTTCACCAGATGTAGATTTTTATTTTTTTGATAAAATAATATCAGATGGTGTTTATGATGAATGGGGCTTTGTGTTTTGTAATAAGGTATTAAAATATATAGAACAATTAAAAGATATAACTGCAATCAGATCTTTAAAGTTGAATAGCTGTCAAATTGAAGCTGTGATATTGAATAGAGTTGAAAAAGTCTTTAACCTAATCAAGACCATTAGAAATCAGAAAATTACATACAACATTGATGATACAAGTACTTGGGTTGATAGTTTTATATCAATTGACTGGGAAGGGGAAGAAATTTATTTTTCGCATAGTACTCCTGAAGGTGAATTACTTTGGAGTTTGTATCATTCATTAGAGCCATTAAAAAAAGAAATTGAATTGGGAGGGTCTCTATGTATTGTGCTCATCGATGAATAAATCACTGTAGCATCTCCTGTGTTCCCAACTCAGGATAAATAAGTTTTCCACCTAATAAGGTGTTGCCACCTCATCCCAAAGCAAACACCCAACACAACTGGAAATTCATTGCTGAGTGCCTTCCCTACAAAATGGCAGTGATTGTAAATTTTTGCTGATTGAATACCACAGTTTCTCCGGTGGCCTTCCCCATCAACAAAGCACCAATTGGCGAATGGGGCGAGATGACTAAGTATTTTTCATTTTCTAAAAGTACCGGACCGATGCCCACACTGATAAAAAACGTGGCTTGGTCAGTGATAACCAAAGCGCCCGAGCTTACTACCGAATAGGTAGGTTTAAACACCATTTCTTGCAGTATTTTTTGAAGGTTCTGCGCCTCCAAAAGTCTTTTCTGGTTGTTTGCTATTTCTATTTGCATCATTGCTCGCGTGGTTTCGTACTTGTCGCCTGCACTACTTTTGGTGGCTTCGTTGGCCGTTTCTTGGGCAAGGGCAATGTTATTTTGCAAAATTTGCACCTTTTCGTTTGCAATTTCGAGGCACTTTTTATGCAGTTGTGTTTTCATTTTTTTATTGTGGCTGGGGATAGAAACCAACACCTACGTGAACCTGCACATTGCTATTCTGCCTCACCTGCGTATGGTATCAAATCGCCATTGCCTCTCCTTCCACCACTTTTTTCATTTCATTGACCACCGAGACCCAATTTTCTTCCAAATGCTTGGCGCACGCTTCATCACAGTTGGTTATTTGCTTTTTTTAGAGGTTCGCATAGCCTTCACTTTTTGAATAGTCGGGTCGTTTGCAAGTTGTTGGTATTTTTCGGTTTCCATCCCCCAAAGCGCCACCTTGCCCTCGTTGTCGGCGTGCACCCCAAATCCATAGATTTTGGTGAGTGGCGAAGCTCGAAAACAGGGTTGGCCTTTTGAAAAGAAATCCTTTCTGGCTGCTGCCAAAGCCTCTTGGGTCAGGTGATTCTTTTCGGCAAAAACCAGAAAAAAAATATCGTCCGAGGTGAATTGGTAAGGATTATTCACCAACAACTCATACTGCCGCATAGCCACCGTCTGTTTGCCACCTTTGGCCAAAGGTTTTGTCCCAGAGCTTACTTGCGTATCTTCGGCTACTTCAATGAAGGTATTAAAATAATTGGTGGTGTGGATACCGTCTTTGTTCATCTTGGTTGCCTGTTTTTATTTCATTCGTATAAATTTAGTAAAACAAGCGGAATTCGCCCTACTATTTCCAGCCAAAAATCCATAAAAAAACCGCATAAGCCGTTCCCTTGGCGGGAATAAACAGCAGTATGCGGTTGGGGAGTCTTGCTTAGCTAATTAATTGATAAACAAAGAACTAATCGACTCGTGGGTATGGATGCGGCGAATGGCCGTAGCAAATAATTCGGACACGCTCAAGGTTTTGATAATGGGCAACGAATGTTTCAAGGGGATGGTGTCGGTAACTACCAATTCTTCCAAACAAGAGCCTGCAATATTTTCATAAGCTTTGCCCGACAAAATCGGATGTGTGCAGATGGCACGCACCGTGTTGGCTCCTTTTTCTTTGATGGCCTCTGCCGCACGGCAAAGGGTGCCTCCGGTGTCCACAATATCGTCCACCAAAACCACATCCGCATCTTTCACATCGCCAATTACTTGCAGCGAGGCAATTTCGTTAGCGCGTTTGCGATGTTTGTCGCATACCACCATATCGGCTTCAAAGTATTTGGCATAGCTGCGTGCACGGGCTACGCCGCCAACATCGGGCGCTGCAAACACCAATCGTTTGGTTTCTATGGCGTCTAAGTAAGGAATAAAAATAGCCGAGCCGTCTAAATGATCGACCGGAAAATCGAAGAATCCTTGAATTTGCCCGGCGTGCAAGTCGCAGGTCATCAGTCTGCTGGCACCGGCAGCCGAAAGCAAATTGGCTACCAACTTGGCCGCGATGGCTACCCGGGGCTTGTCTTTGCGATCTTGCCGCGCATACCCAAAATAGGGCAGCACTACGGTTACATACTTAGCCGAAGCGCGGCGGGCGGCATCCACCATCAGCAACAGCTCCATAAGGTTGTCGGAAGGTGGATAAGTCGATTGAATCAGAAATACATCGCAACCACGCACCGACTCGTCGAAGCGAGGCGAAATTTCACCATCGCTAAAGCGCTGCACGGTCAAGCTGCCCAAGGGTTGGCCATAGGCAGCCGCGATTTTTTCAGAAAGATAAAGAGAACTTGTGCCAGAAAAAATTTTAACAGTTGTAGGGGGCATATACTTTGAGGGCAGATGAGTTGAACAGGTGGCAACAAATATACAACATCGAGGCATACTTTTTCTTTTTTATGCGGCAAACTCCCTATTTTTGCTATGCCTCTTAGTAGGTTTAGTATATTTTGTAGAGACAATAGCCTATTGCTTATGTGCGCCAAATCAGAAGAAAAAATTGCTTGTCCTCATTGCCAATGGGAGCCCGACGGAGGCCAGTATTGGCGGTGTGATTGTGGGTTTGTTTGGGATACTTTTTCGACCGGAGCGATTTGCCCTGCTTGCCAAAAACGCCACAAATATACTATGTGCCCGACTTGCTCCAAGGTCTCCCTGCATATCGACTGGTACCACAACCCAATTGATTTAGAAATCGAAACTTTGCTGGAAGAAGTGGTAGTCGTACCGAAAACCACCCGACGCTAATCCTTAGCATAGGATGCCAATTCGGCAATGGCATCGGCTATGTAGCCTTCCCAATACAGTTGTTTTTCTTTATTGAAATAATGGTTGCTTTCTTTGTCATATTGCTTTTGCATCGCACGACAGCCTTCTAAATGCTCATTAAAAATAATTTCGATGGCCGGTTTGTAATTATTTGTAGGAAACCGTTGTGTTTTTAGGCTCTTGCGAAGCTTGCGCGCCCAAAGCTCGGCAATGTCAAAATGCAGTTGCTCGTGCTGCAATAGCCTATCTTCTTGTTTGCCTTTTCTTACCCACGACTTATCTTGCTCAAACTGGGCTTTGACCTGTAAATTTTCGATTTTTCCGTTCTGATCTACCCCGCCATACCAGTAGCTCAACAGCCAGAAGGTTACCGCAGCAAAATCGGAGTTTTGATCCATCGGGCCGGCAAAATCGTCCCAAGTAAGTTGGTTTCTATCTACCCAGTTTAGTTTTTGTGCTTGAAGCGGTGCTACTGCCAGCATCCACATAGCCAGCACTGTCAAAATCCCTTGTTTTATTTTTTTCATTTTCTTTGGTTTCAATAAGAACAATCGTTTTATTTTTTTAAAAACGCACAGGCTTGGGTTGTTAGCATAATTGGCCGAACGATTATATATTTGAAGCCTTATTCTTGTGAACTAAATCTTGATCTTTAACATACAACAATATGAAAAACACCCTTGCCGATAAATTTGATGCCCTCCACAAAAAACAAGCAGAAGCACAGTTGGGCGGCGGTGAAGCCCGCATCGAAGCGCAGCATAAAAAAGGCAAACTAACAGCCCGCGAGCGCATCCAACTGTTGCTCGACGAAGGCAGTTTTGAAGAAATAGGCCAATTTGTGATGCACCGCTGCAAAGATTTTGGCTTAGACAAAGAATACTACCTCGGCGATGGAGTAATTACCGGATATGGCACCGTCAATGGGCGTTTGGTGTATGTTTTTTCGCAAGATTTCACCGTTTTTGGAGGCTCTTTGTCAGAATCGTATGCCGAAAAAATTTGTAAAATTATGGACTTGGCTATGAAAAACGGCGCACCAGTCATTGGGCTGAACGATTCGGGTGGCGCACGCATCCAAGAAGGGGTGGTTTCGTTGGCCGGTTATGCCGATATTTTCTACCGCAACACACTGGCTTCGGGCGTAGTGCCTCAAATTTCGGCCATTATGGGGCCTTGCGCAGGTGGGGCGGTCTATTCGCCTGCCATCACCGATTTTATCCTGATGGTCGAGCAAACTTCTTATATGTTTGTAACCGGGCCAAACGTCGTAAAAACCGTAACCCACGAAGAAGTAACCTCCGAAGAATTGGGCGGCGCTTCGACCCATAGCAGCAAGAGTGGCGTTACTCATTTTGCTTGCGCGAATGAATTAGCTTGTATCCAACACATCAAGCAATTGCTGAGCTATATGCCTCAAAATTGCGAAGATGAGCCTCCTATGTTCCCCTACACCCCTGCCGACGAAAGCCGCCCGCAGTTAGACAAGCTGATTCCCGACAACCCCAACCAACCCTACGATATGCGCGAGGTCATCGAGGCAGTCATCGACGAAAACAGTTTCTTGGAAGTACATCAAAACTATGCCGAAAACATCGTAGTTGGCTTTGCGCGATTGGCCGGACGCAGCATTGGCATCGTGGGCAACCAACCCGCTGTCTTGGCCGGCGTGTTAGACATCAACGCCAGCGTAAAAGCAGCCCGTTTTGTACGCTTTTGCGATTCGTTCAACATCCCACTGTTGGTGTTTGAAGACGTACCCGGCTTTTTGCCCGGTACCGACCAAGAGTGGCGCGGCATCATCACCAATGGGGCAAAACTCCTGTATGCCTTCTGCGAGGCCACCGTTCCGCGGGTTACGGTGATTACGCGCAAAGCCTACGGAGGCGCTTACGATGTGATGAACTCCAAACACATTGGTGCCGATATGAACTATGCTTGGCCTTCTGCCGAAATCGCCGTGATGGGTGCCAAAGGGGCTGCCGAAATTATCTTCAAGAAAGAAATCCAAGAAGCCGCCGACCCTGCCGCCAAGTTGCAAGAGAAAATCGACGAATATACCGAAAAGTTTGCAACGCCTTACCGTGCCGCACACCGGGGCTTTATCGACGAGGTAATTATGCCCTCGCAAACACGCCAAAAACTTATTCGTGCTTTTCAGATGTTGGAAAACAAAGCCGTCGCCTTGCCCAAGAAAAAACACGGCAATATTCCGTTGTAATCCGGTAAGCTATGCAAAACCAAACAGACGACTGGCGCTTCCGCGGATGTTTCATTCTTTTTTTATCGATTTCTATGTTGATGAACGCTTGCCAGTCGTCTGCTCCTTTGGATGAAAATTTGTTTACCCAGCACCGGTTTACCCAACAAGGGTACATCTTGCCCTACCGGCTGCTGATGCCCGAAAACTACAAACCCTCAAGCGCCCAAAAATATCCTTTGGTGCTTTTCTTACACGGTGCCGACGAGCGTGGCCACAACAACACCGCACACTTGAGCCGTATCAAAGGGCTTTTTCTCAATCCGTATAACCACCACAGCTACCCTTGTTTTGTGCTAGCGCCGCAATGCCCAATGGCTAGCAACTGGCGCACCGCCCCCACGCACGCATTGCTGCTGGGTTTGCTGCAAGAAATCAGCGAGAACTATCCCATCGATCCTAACCGCCTGTATATCACCGGCTTATCGATGGGGGGCTTTGGCACTTGGGATATGATAGCCTCTTATCCACAAAGGTTTGCGGCTGCCATCCCCATTTGTGGCGGGGGACAAATCAGCTTGGCGGCCAACTTGAAAAATATGCCCATTTGGGCGTTTCATGGCGCACAAGACGATGTAGTGGGCGTGTCCTACACCCGCGAAATGATCCAAGCCATCCGCCAAGCCGGCGGCAAACCTCGCTATACCGAATATGCAGACGTAAAACACGACAGCTGGGTCAATGCTTACCAAGAGCCTGAACTACTCGAATGGCTATTTAGTCAAAAAAGGAATTAAATTTGTAGTGCATTTCGCCAAAGCACTATTCTTTATGCCTCGACCTTCTATTTTTTTCCGTTTCTACGCGCTCAACTGGGTAATTTGGCTTTGTGTGGGCGTATTGCAAGCGCAACCCCACGCCGAAAGCGCCGAAATGACTTCTTTCGCGATGAGCGATCCACTTGCAACCTCCTTTTTTGTGCCCGGCAAAATAGATTCGTTTTACTTGCAATCAACCTTTACCAACGAACGGTATAAAATCCATATCAAACTCCCGCCCAACTACCAACCCAACCGCAGCTATCCGGTGGTTTATCATTTGGACGCTGATGTAGCCATTTATGACCAACTTCAAAAAATAGATTCACTACACCGATTAGGCGCTGCTGAGGTGGTTTTGGTGGCCTTGGGCTATGGCAAAGACAAAGACTACTGGAAAAAAGCCCGCAAACGCGATTTCCGCCCCATCAAGCCCAATGCTTGGATGGTGCCGGAGAACCGCCACGCCGACTCAACCGAAAATAATGGTGCAGCCGATTTCTTACAATTTTTTGAAAACGAGCTAATCCCCCAAATCGAACAACAATACGCCATCGACCCCAACCGCCGCACCTTTAGTGGCTACTCGTTAGGAGGATTGTTTGGGATGTATGTACTGTTCCAAAAACCACAGCTTTTTGCCCAACACATCGCCATTAGCCCCAGCCTTTGGTGGGACGAAAAAGTATGTTTTCAATACGAATACGCCTACTTTAGCCAAGCCAAGCAAATGCCTATCCGGCTTTATACTGCAGTAGGCGGCTTAGAGCGCTGGCAGTTGGAAGATTGGCATAACTTTACGGATGTGCTGCTGGGACGGCACTACAAAGCTTTCAGGCTACAGGCCGAAATTTTAGAAAACCACGACCACGACCAAGTCTTCACGGCGGGCTTTATCCGTGGGATTGCCCATTTTTTCCCTTCACCCCAACAAGCTACGGTGCAAGAAGCCTCAGCGTCTTGTGTCGAGCAGTTTTAGTTTATTCCTTATGCTTTTGCGCTTTTTTCCTGTGTATGTATGGTTGTTGCTGCCGCTGAATCTTTGGGGGCAAACAGCCGACAAGCCCTATTTTGTTGTAGCCCGTTGGACAAATACACAAACCCAGTGGACGATGTCTGAGCTGCGCAACGCCTATCAACAAAGCCAAGTAGCGGTTTGGCAGCCTATCAAACCCGCTTTAGATGCCTATTTTGAGGCCAACAATACTTTCGTGATCAACGATTGGCAAGCCTTGGCCAACTTGCCTGCCAACACGCTTTGCATCAGCGATTTGGATCACCTCAACCCCCAGTTCAAGGTGTTATGGATAGATGGACAAGATTTTTTTGAAAATGCGGCGCAGTACCCCTTCTATCAAAAATTGCCCCGAGCGCCTTTCCGAACCAATATTGTGCCTATGTTCAGAGATGGGCTGTTTTATACACACCACCTGCGCGTAGTGGGCGATGAACTGCGCTGGGTCAATAAATACTTTCCCGACAGCGACACGCAAATTCCCGCAAGGAAAATAAACCAAACGGCACAATTCGACTTTGAAGGGCAAATCACCAAACTAATGCTCACCGGTGTTAGCGCCATTACCCGCCGCACGGGGGCTGCCGCCGATGCCTATGGCGTAGGTTATTTGACTGAAAAAGTACTATCGTTTTTCCAAAATGCTGACTGGGTACACCTCAGCAACGAGGTAAGCATTGTGCCCGATTGCCAATATGCCTCTTCGGGTACTAAGTTTTGCACCAAAGAGGCACATTTTCAAGCCCTGCTCGATTTGCGCGTCAACATCGTTGAGCTAACCGGCAACCATAACAGCGACTATGGTCGGCAATATTTCGACCAAACGTTGGCTTGGTACAAAGCCCACCAAATACCCACTTTTGGGGGTGGCAGCAACGCTCAATTGGCCAACGAGCCACTGATCATTACGCTGAAAGATGGCAAGAAAATAGGCTTCATCGGTTTCAACGAGCAGTGCCCTCTGGGGGAATGTGCCGAAGGCAGTACCGCGGGAGCCAATCGCTACGAAGCAGCCAAAGCCCAAGCCGCTATTTTGAAAATGCGTTCGCAAGCAGATTTTATCATTGCTTCGGTGCAGTTCAGAGAGCGCGACAGCTATGAGCCTCGTACTGAGCAAGTGCAAATTTGCCGCGATTTGGCCGATTTTGGAGCCGATATGGTGTATGGCTCGCAGGCGCACCAAGTGCAGCAGGTAGCGTTTTACAATCAGAAACCACTGTTTTATGGTTTGGGCAATTTCTTGTTCGACCAGCAACACCATATCGGCGTAAGGCAGGGCTTTTTTCTAAAACTTTTTTTCTATCAAGGCAAACTCATCCAGGCCGTACCGGTTTTTACGATGATTGATGCCGGCAGACCTGTATTGGCTACTCCAGCTGAAACCGACCAAATTAAGGCCGCTATTTGGTTAGATGGGTTATTGTATCCTACTCAAAACCGTAAATGATGATGCTGATAAAATCTTGGTTCTTTTCCATAGCACTGTTGGTTGTATTGCAGGCGCAAGCACAAAATCTTAAACCGGCTTTCAAGGCTTTAGAAAAGCGCGATTTTGCAGAGGCGCTTGGTTTGTTTCAAGCTGCTCATTCGGCCAATGCGCAAGATGTATTGGCCAATTATGGCTTATCGTTGTTGTATGCACACCCTACTTATCCTGAAAAAAATACTCCCTTAGCTTTGCAATACATCGTGGCAGCCCGTAAGCATCATCAAATGCTGGATGCTGCTGCTTTGGCCACTGTCAACAAACAAGCCACAGACGTGCAAATGCAGCAACAGCAAGTACAAATAGAAGAAATTTTACTGGCCGATTTGGCCAAAAGCCAAGATGAAGACGCTTTGCGCGAATTGATAACTACCTATCCTACCTTAGAAAAAATGAGCGATTTCAATACCTTGTGGGAGCAAGCTGGCTATGCCAAACTGCTACAACAACCCAGTATTGCACGATTAGAAGCCTATTTGGAGCAGTTTCCGCAAAAGGCACAAGACCCCGCCATCGTAGCCCTCAAACCACAATTAGTCTTTGAACAAATCCGGCAAAAACCTACTGTGCTAAGTTGTGAAGCCTTTTTAGCCGATTTCGCGCAAGCGCCCCAAGCTACCGAAGTAAAGCAAATTTTGTATCGCGAGGCTTTCCAATCCATTGCCCAAAGTCCATCTGTAGAAGCTTATCAAGCCTTTTTGGCAAAGTTTCCCGAAGCACCCCAAGCCGAAAATGCGCGCCAAAAAATACAAGAGCTGAACGACCAAAGCGCTTATGACAAAGACTACCTTTTGGGCAAGGTCGATCCATACAAACACCCGCTGCTGGTGATGATAGACCTAAAATATTCTCATTATGGCAACCCCCAATATATGCACAAGGAGGCTTACGCGGCTTTTGTAGCAATGCACGAAGCCGCACTCACCGATGGCGTTAAGTTGAGTATTCTGTCGTCGGGGCGCACTTTCTACGACCAGACGATGATTTGGGAATCGAAATGGAGAAACTTAGGGGCTTTGCCTCCGGTAGATAAAGCCAAAAATATACTGGCTTATAGTTCGATGCCGGGCACCTCGCGCCACCACTGGGGTACCGATCTCGACTTGAACTCGCTCAGTCCTGCCTATTTTAGCCAGGGCGAAGGAAAAAAGATTTATGATTGGCTGTGTAGCAATGCGCCCAAGTTTGGTTTTTTCCAACCTTACAAAGAGCTGGGTTTCAAACGCTATACGGGCTACTTGGAAGAAAAATGGCATTGGTCGTATGCACCAATTTCCGAAAAATGCTTGAAACTATACAATCAAATCATTCAGTATCAAGACATTGCAGGCTATGTTGGTTCAGAAATAGCCGAAATAATAGACGTGATCAATACCCACGTGCGGAGCATCGACCACGACTAATGGTATCCAAAATTTAGAAGTTTTTGCCGGGATAGTAAGCTGTTTCGGCCAGTTCTTCTTCGATGCGCAACAACTGGTTGTATTTGGCAGTGCGGTCGGAGCGCGAAGCCGAACCGGTTTTGATTTGTCCGGTATTCATCGCAACAGCCAAATCGGCTATGGTGCTGTCTTCGGTTTCGCCCGAGCGGTGCGACATCACACTTTTATAGCCATTGCGTTTGCCCAGTTCGATGGCTTCGATGGTTTCGGTCAGCGTACCAATTTGATTCACTTTAATCAAAATAGCGTTGGCCACGCCTTGGTCGATGCCTTGCTGCAAACGGTTGGCATTGGTTACAAACAAATCGTCGCCCACCAACTGCACCTTGTTGCCAATCATATCGGTCAACATCTTCCAGCCTTGCCAATCGTCTTCGTGCATCGCATCTTCGATAGATAAAATAGGGTATTTGCTTGTCCAATCTTTCCAATAGTTGGCCATATCGGCAGAGGTTAGTGTTTCGCCGGTAGAGCCAAGCACATACAACTTGCGTTGTTCATCGTAAAATTCGGAGCTGGCGGCATCCAAGGCAATGTAAATATCTTCACCCGGACGGAAACCGGCCTTTTCGATGGCTTGAAGCACTACTTCGATGGCCTCTTGGTTCGACCGTAGGTTGGGGGCAAAACCACCTTCGTCGCCTACATTGGTAGAATGCTTGAGGTCTTTCAATACTTTTTTGAGGTGGTGAAAAACCGAGGTGCCCATTTGGAGCGCTTCGGCGAAAGAAGCAGCCTTGACAGGCATAATCATAAACTCCTGAAAATCAATCGCATTATCGGCGTGAACGCCCCCATTCAGGATGTTGAGCATAGGCACAGGCAAGGTGCAGGCCTGCACCCCTCCTACATAGCGGTAAAGTGGCATGCCCACACTTTGCGCGGCAGCTTTGGCCACAGCCATCGAAACCCCTAAAATGGCATTAGCCCCTAACTTGGCTTTGTTGGGAGTACCATCCAGTTCGATCAGAATTTTGTCGATAAGTTTTTGTTCTAAAGCCGAAAAGCCTATGAGTTCTTCGGCAATCACCGTGTTGACGTGATCGACGGCTTTGCGGACACCTTTGCCCAAATACATTTGGCTGTCGCCGTCGCGTAGTTCTACGGCTTCGTGTTTGCCGGTTGAAGCCCCCGAAGGCACCGCAGCGCGCCCCATCGAGCCGTCTTCTGTAAAAACATCTACTTCAACCGTGGGATTGCCGCGTGAATCTAAAATTTGTCTTGCGTGAATATGGGTGATAATGCTCATTTCTTTCTTTTTTATTGCTTTTGTAAAGCGTTTAAATGTGAATTAGTTCGGCAAAAATAGAGAGTTTTAAGAAATTGTAAAGCAATCTGGCAAACGGCCTACGACTAACTTTGCAAGCCAAGCCAATAAAACGGTTAAAATCTGGCAGTTTTGTTTAAATTTAAGCCACTTAATTCACCACCATGTATTAACATTTGTTTTCATTTTCACCTTCACTTTATATCTTATGCGACATTTTTTCCTATTTCTGTTGTTGGCGGGAATATCAACATTAGGTTTGCCGGCTTTTGCTCAAAACCAAGCCCAATTTGATCAAATCAATCAAATCATCGATAAAGAATATAGCCAATGGGAAACATTTTACCAATACTTGCACGCCAACCCTGAAATATCTTTCCAAGAAGTAAAAACGGCTGCTACATTGGCCAAAGAACTGAAAGCCTTGGGTTTCAGCTTGACTGAAAACTTTGGAGGCACCAACTTTGTAGCAGTTTTGCAAAACGGCGAAGGCCCCAAAGTGATGATTCGAGCCGATATGGATGCCCTGCCGGTAGAAGAACAAACCGGCCTGCCTTATGCCAGCAAAGTGAAAACACGCGATGATGCCGGCAACGAAGTGAGTGCGATGCACGCTTGCGGACACGATATTCACATGACGGTGCTGGTGGCTACTTCCAAGGTCTTGGTGCAAATGAAAGACCAATGGAAGGGGACGCTCGTTTTGATTGGTCAATCTGCCGAAGAGCGCAGCGGGGGTGCGAAAGCTATGATTGCCGAAGGGCTGTATGCCAAATTTGGAAAACCCGACTATGCCTTGGCTTTGCACACCAGTGCTTCGCTGGCGGCTGGTAAAGTGGGCTATGTAGAAGGCTTTGCCTTGGCCAATGTCGATGCGGTGGACATTACGGTGTATGGTCGAGGGGGACACGGGGCTTATCCGCATACCACTATTGACCCGATTGTGTTGGCAGCTCGTATGATTTTGGACTTTCAAACCATCGTAAGCCGTGAAATTGCACCCACTGAGCCCGCAGTAGTTACTGTTGGGTCGATACATGGGGGCACCAAACACAACATCATCCCCAACGAGGTACACCTGCAACTTACCTTGCGTTCCTACTCAGAAGAGGTGCGCAATCAAACCTTGGAGGCTTTGCGCCGAATCACCAAATATGTAGCCCTTTCGGCTGGGTTGCCCGAAGATAAAATCCCAAAAGTAGAAGTTACCCAAGAATTTACGCCTGCCACCTACAACGATGTTACACTGGCACGCCGGGTGAGCAAAGTTTTTAAAAATATCATCGGTGAAGCCAATGTTGTAAAAACAGAAGCCGTGATGGGGGGCGAAGATTTTGGCCGCTTCGGGCGAACCGAAGAAAAAGTGCCCATTTGTATTTTTTGGCTGGGTGGGGTTGACCCTCAAAAGTTGGAAGAAAGCCTGCACAATGGCACGCCTCTGCCCTCTTTGCATTCGGCTTTTTTTGCCCCTTTGCCCGAACCAACCCTTAAAACTGGTGTGCGTACCATGGCGGCGGCGGCTTTAGATTTGTTTCAACAACCCTAAACCAACTAAAATTTTGTTTTTTTTAAGAAACAACAAGTAATTGTGAAGTGCTTGTTGTTTTTTTACAAATTTTTTCGCGTATTATCCAGCCAATTACAAATTTTTAACTAATTTTGATACAAAAATTGGTTGGGCTTTACATTTGCTGCTTATGAAACAATTCAACATAGTTCTTTTGATTGATGACGATTCTATTAGCAATTACATTTGCAGCAAAGTAATTCAGAAAGCCGATATTTGCGAAGAATTGCTTGTTTTTGAGGATGGGTTGGCTGCGCTGTCTTATTTAAAAGACACCAAGGGTAGCAACAAATTTCCAGATTTGATTTTGTTGGATCTTTATCTGGGAAATATGACCGGCTGGGATTTTATAGAACAATACAAAGATTTATTGGCCGGTTGTGCCAAACAAAAACCCAGCTATTTGTTGCTGATGTCGGCTTCCAACGACGAAGGAATGGAAAACAAAGTGGATCACACGCCCGAAATAACCGATTTCATAGAAAAGCCTTTGCTTTTGGATGGGCTTAAACAACTGTTGCAAGGGGCATCTTTTAAAGAACCTGCCACATCTGTTGGTGGTTTTTCATCTCTGCATCAACGAGGTAAGTTTTAGTGCAGGAAAACTTATCTTCAACTACTCTTCATAATTTTTCCTTGTTGCCTCAATTCTTTGCAGAATAGTTTGGCGTAGGCTTTCAGGAGCCAGCACTTTGACTTGTTCGCCATAGCGCAAAATTTCGGCAATCAACTCATACGTTATCAGCAAACGCAGGGTAACTCTCAGTCCCTTTTCTGTCATTTCAGCCTGTTGGGTATCGTGAATAGGCTGTGTTTCAACATACTTGGCCTGCTGCTTGTCAAAAAGCAATACAATGTCTTGCGGTTTTTCTTGGTTTAGCACCGTGATGCCGATAGAGTGCTGAAAATAATCATCTGAGTCAAAATCTTTGGCAGTGCTGAACTCTTCTTCCAAAAGCTGAGGGGTTTCGATGCGATCCAACCCAAAAATACGAATCATTTGATGTGCCTCGTCGAAGCCAATCACATACCAACGGTTGCGGTATTCTTTCAACAAATACGGATGAATTTGATGCTGTTTTTGCTCTTTGGCAAAACTTTGGTGCGCAAAAGTTATCTTTTTGCGTTGGCGGATGGCCTCTACAAATAAATTGAGCCATTGGCTGCCTTTGTACACAGGGGTTTGCTCGAACTGAATAAACCGTGCAGTTTCCTGATGAAGTTGCTTGATTTGCAGCGCTTTTTTGATTTTCTCGACAGCCGCCCGAAAATCCTGTAAGATCGGAAGGTTGGGAAATTGCTCCAAAGTGCTAACCGCAAATTGCAAGGCGGCCAAGTCGTTGGAAGCCAGGGGCACAGTGGTTTGCATCGTGAAACTTCGGCTATAAAAATACGCCTTCCGGTAGTTGTCATATTCGATGGGTGCATCGAAATCGAGGCGCATATCTGCCAGGTCTTTCTTGAGGGTTCGCTCGGCGACAGTAGTATCTAAACGGCGTTCGCAAGCCTCTCTGAGGGTTTGAAAGTCAGCATATTTTTTGTAATTCAGCACATCGTCGATGATGCGATAACGTGCATAGGCATTTTTGTTGACAGGCATAGGCAGGAAAGCTTGAAAAAAGATTTATCCCTGTATTTAGCCCAGCAAAACGAGGTCTTCGATGATGGTTTCATCTGCAGCAGCATTGAGGGCTTTGATGATTTCCGTTTTGGCATAGAAAATTTCTTGCCTTACTACAGCCGAACTGATTTTTAGATAAAGCTTGCCTTGCCGAATAAACATTTGCTCAGTCTTTTGGGCAATGGCTTCGCCCATTAGTTGATCCCAACAATTTAAAATATGGGTTTCTTGTAATTTGCGTTGGAGGTCAAATTGCTCAAAAACATTTAACACCACTTCCTTTAGTTCGTGGGTATTGTTAGTAGGTGGGTTGGTAGTAGTAAGGGTGCTAAATAGGCTTTTTTTCATTTTTCTATGAGTTGAGAACAAAGATACGAAAAAAGGGGCGGTTCGAGGTTGCTTTGGCTAAATTTTGATTTACAAACCTCTGCGCTTACATTTGTTATGCTTGTTGCCGAACCTTCGTGTTTTCGTCGGCGTTTTGATAGTATCAAGGGCATCCTGCCCGTTCAACAATAAGCAAAAGAGCATTGCCCAATTATGTATGGAAGCAGCCATTTATAACTATCGGGTTTGGATACAAAACACCGACCCTTCAAGCCTTGTCCAACTATTTACTGATTTGCTCGAAACCAGCGGATTTACCATACTTAACTTTATGGAGCACCATTTTTCGCCCCAAGGCTATACTGCCATCTGGTTGTTGGCTGAAAGCCACTTGGCGGTACACACTTTCCCGGAAGGTGCTAAGACATATGTTGAGCTAAGCAGTTGTGACAAGCAAAAGTTTGATAATTTTTTGAACCTATCAGCTCACCAATCTTCCTTTTCTTTGATAGAATACGCTGTATGAAATCACCTATTTTTCGGAAAGTATTGATTATCCAAACTGCTTTTTTGGGAGATGTAGTACTGGCTACCGTAATCATCGAAAAACTCAAACAACATTACCCTGATGCCAGCATCGATTTTATGGTGCGCCGTGGCAACGAAGGATTATTGCAAGAACATCCTTTGCTGCGCCAAGTGTTGGTATTGGACAAAAAACCCAACAAATACCAATTGCTTTGGCAGATGATTCGGCGCATTCGGCGCGAACGCTACGACACGGTTATCAATGTACAACGCTTTTTTACTACTGGCTTGCTGACATGGCTTTCAGGTGCTACATTCAAAATAGGCTTCGACAAGAACCCATTGGCACGGTTTTTTAACCATCGCGCCAAGCACTCCATCACCGAAGGCCAGCACGAAGTAGATCGCAATTTATCGCTTATCAGCCCTTGGACAGACTCGGTACGTATTCGTCCGGCTTTGTATCCACAGCCCGCCGATTATGCAGCGGTGCAAGTTTGGCAACAACGCCCTTACTTATGTATAGCGCCCACCTCGGTTTGGTTTACGAAGCAATTTCCTGAAAATCAATGGATTAAATTCATTCAAGCACTCCCCCAAGGCTGGCAGGTGTATTTGTTGGGCGCACCCCAAGACTTTGAAGCCTGTGAAAATCTCTGCCGCCAAGCGCCTCAAGGTAGCTCGGTTACGAACTTGGCCGGCAAACTCAACCTGCTTCAATCGGCAGCGTTGGTTGCTCGGGCTGCTATGAATTTTGTAAACGACTCGGCACCTATGCACATCGCCTCGGCTATGAATGCGCCCACTTGTGCCATTTTTTGTTCTACCATACCGGCCTTTGGTTTTGGTCCTTTGGCAGAAAAATCTTTTTTGGTGCAACCTCCTCAGCCTTTGGTGTGTCGTCCTTGTGGACTACACGGCAAAAGCCAGTGTCCTTTAGGCCATTTCAATTGTGCCCATAGCATCCATACGAACCAACTATTGGAAGTTTTACCTGAATTATCGGCCTAACAGTCAGCCATTTGCGTTTAGTTTAGCAAACCTTTTCATTTTTTTACATATCAAATATCTATGCGATTAAAATTACCACTTTTCAAAATTTCAATCTTCTTCCTCGTACTTTGTTGTGGAGGAATAACCCCGCTAAGGGCGCAATTTGCCCCTCGCGACAGCGCCAACGTGTTGCAAACGCCCTTTGGGATGACCGTCATTGGCAACCAACCTTATATTGGATTCAGAATCCAACCTGAAATTGCTTTCAAGAAGTTTGGGGTTGGCTTAGACATCCCGCTGATGTTCAGCGTGCAAGATGGCAGCTTCCGAAGCCAAGAATTTGAAGACGGGGCTGGGGTGTTGCGTATGATTCGCTACTTTAGGTATGGAGTCAAAAAACGCGACAAGTATTATGTCCGCGTAGGCGATTTGACGGGTTCTTATTTGGGCTATGGTGGTTTGATGAACAACTACACCAACTCGCCCAGTTTTGAGCGCCGCCAAGTGGGGGTTACATTCGATGTAAATCCTATTCCTGAGTTTGGTATTGAAGGCACTTATAGCAGCTTCAACAATGGGTTCAACTTATTGGCATTGCGTCCTTACACACGCCCACTCATCAAAACAGATATTCCAGTTATCAAAACCCTCGAAATTGGAGCAAGTGTCGTAACGGATTATACCCGACAGCAAATTGGCCAGAACGGACAACTGCAAGACACCCGATTTGTAAAAGATGGTATGAACTCATTGGGGGCTGATATGGGCGTGGTTGTGATCGACAAACCCGCCATCCGCATCAATGCCTTTGCGCAATTTTCGCACATGCTGCGCAACCGCTCTTTGGCCGACTCGGTGGATCGCTACCGTGCCGCTGCGGCTTTAGATCCCACCTTGCCGATTACCAATGCTTTGGCCAATGGCTACAAAGCAGCTTCAGGTTTTAGTGTGGGCACACAGCTTCGCGTGAATGTATTGGCCAATGTGCTTTCGCTCGAAGTGCGCTTGGAGCGCTTGTGGTACCAAGAGCACTTCTTGCCACAGTTTTATGATGCGGTGTATGAAATCAACAAAGATGCTAAAATGTGGGTATTGGCCAATGCCGCAGGAACAGCAGGTACGTATGGCGCATTGCAAGCCAATATCATCAATAAGATTTTTCTGATTGGAGGGCTGCAAGTGCCTGATAACATCAGTATCCAAACACCGGCCTTTGTGTTTGTCAACTTAGTGGCCAACGACCTGCTGCCGGGTTTTATCATCAATGGTAGCTATGTAAAAGGTCGATTATCTACTTTGGGCGATGCTTTTACCTTTGATGAACGCTCGCTGGCAAATTTGCGCATTGCCTACAAAATCACTAAGTTTTTGATGGCCGGCGTCGATTACCGGTGGACGTTTGCTCAAGTAGAAGAAAACGGTGCGCAGCGTTTCAAGCCGGTCAGTTTTGTAATGCCTTATGTAGGGCTAAACTTACCGCTCAATTTTATGAATCGCAATCAAAACATTGAAGTAAATCCTAAGCAGAAATAACTTAGAAATCAATTCAAAATATAAAAAGACTACACTTCAGATTTACCTTGGTGTAGTCTTTTTAATATAAAGTCAGTTTTAAAAATTACGATTCGGCCACTACAATAATGCTGTCTTCAGGACTAAAGGTAAATTTATCTGATTTAGGAGGATTGATTACTACCCCATAATTTTGAGCAGATTTATTAGCCAAAGCGCCTACTTTGTATCCGATAAACATTTCACCTTTGCGGAGCGCTGCTTCAGCTACGGTATAAAAGTTGACTTCAACTCCTGGCTTTACATAATCGGTAACAGGATAAAGATAAATTTCAGACCCCTCGGCAGTAAACAAATTATCAAATACCTGTTGCAAATGCTTACTTTCTGAGAGTTGGGTCAATATCAAACTTATCATATTGGCACCCACAATAAAATCGTCGATTTTGGCTATTTCGGCCAAATACTTGTTACGTATATCACGCATTTCGCTCACGATGGCAAAATCTTTCTGAGCTTGCTCGGCGATGCCTCGTAAATGCAGCAGCGCAATGAGGGTTTTGGCATCGGCCTCTTGCACACCATCTTGCTCGTTGGCTAATACAACGATGTGGTCGAATGTTTCAGGTTTATGGGCTTGCAAATCGCTGCGTTTGGTAATATTGGCTTCAAAAATGGCAATGCTTTGTTTTTGAACAACATTTTGTATTGACTTTACATCGTGCTCGGCTTTGTGTTCTGCTTCGCTCAGTATCACGATTTCTGAGCCTTGCGATACATAATTCTCAAGTTCTTTGATGATTTTCAGTCCTTTATGATTCCAACCTATGATTAGTGTTCGCTCGGTAGGGGCAACATTGCGAGGGGTGGTTTCGGCAGAGATTAACTCGGTTTGGATTTGCGCCTCAACAACTCCCTTTTGCGATTTATAATGAATGAGGCTATCATCTTGCGCTACAGCAATGATACTATCACCGGCTTCCAAAACACGCTCGGGCGAAGGGCTAAGCACTACTTTTCCATCTTTTTGCTGAATACCAATCAGTGCGCATTTTTCGTGTCCAAAAGATACATCTTTGAAAGTAAGGCCAACCCATTGTGAGTCCTCCCGAAAATATATTTCGTTGCCTTCATAGCTTAACAATTCGCTATATACCACACTCAAGCCCGATTGTCGGCAAGTTTGGGCAGTAATGCGTGAGATAAGATCATCGGCAAAAATGAAACAAGCTTCTGTTCCTCCTACCATCAAAGCTGCTTCAACATTTTCTTCGTCGGTTATTTCCGCCACAATATGAAAAGGTGCTTCACGTCGGTTGGGGTGATTGGTCAAAGCCAATACAGCCTTTATGACGTGTACATCAGGCTCTGGTTCGTCGTCAGGAGCCAGAATAATGATAGATTTCGCATCGTTGGGGCTTGCCACTTCCACATCGACGGTTTCTAAAGGGCTACCGGTGCGGCAAATGATTCGGGTAGTTTTGGTTTCAGGAATTTTAGCACGGATTTCGTCTTCCATTACTACTTTATCGCGGTTGGCCAAGATAACTACATAAGCCTTGGCGAGGCTTTCGTTGGCTAAAATCAGTTCGCGTAAAATGTCAAACACTTTGGGAGACCACCCCAAAATAAGGGTGTGATTTTTCTCCAATACCTTGGTCTTGCCCTTGCGCAGCTCTTCAATCAAATCGGCAAAACCCGAAGTAAGCACACCAATCAGAGTACTAACAATAAAAATACCGGCAATGGCTACCAACAACATTACCGACCGATAGGCAAAACCGGTGTCGCCGCCCAAAGTTCCCGCAT
>DMHB01000379.1 GCA_003449595.1 Microscillaceae bacterium
TCTATTTGTTTAAACAGGCTCTCTATAATAGCCTACAACTCACATACGGTTATTTAAAAAAAAAATTAGAAAGGTTTAATATCAAACTATGAGTAAAAGCATACTTAAATGCCTTAGTTTTCAATAGTTTACAAATAAGGTTGGTTATTTACAATATAATACACGTATTGCGCAGTATACTGTATTATCGGTAAGAGATAGAAAGTTAAAAATCACAATACAAAACAGGCAGTCCAATACTTGTAAAACTACAAACTTCCTTACCCATTTTCCTTATTTAAATTCCTTAATCCAAACCTATCAAACTATTTTAAAAAACCAAAATAGTTTGTACTTTTTTTTAATTAGTCAAAAATACGAATTTGTTTTATTTGTGTCCCACAAACAAGGGCATAAAAGCAAAATGACTATTCTGCTGCGTTTGTAATGTAAACGCTACAAAGTATTTCCCCAAAAATACTTGCCCCCAAGCCTCTGCTTTTTCGGGGTTTAGCAGTAACTTGAGGCCAATTTAGCAACAAAAAACTATGCTTTACGACATTGACTACCGCTGGGCGTTGCTTTGGTTAGGCGCTCTGGGGTTGATAGGTTGGGTTTTCTATAAATTGGCCCAAGAGGTGAAAGAAGACATATTTTTTAAACACTATGAAAAACGCCTCTTGGCGGCCTTGATGCAGGCAGGTGCGGTGATGGCTTTGCTGCTGATGCTGCTGATTATATGGTTTTATTTCACGCAAGAGCGCCTCTGAGATTTCTTCGCCCCTATCGCGCAAGCGTATAAGATTTAGCTGTATTTTTGCATCTATTTCTGTTCCCATTCTCTGTGTAAAGTTATTAAGCAGGTCAAAACATCAATGAAACAACTCTTTTTTTGGAATACGTGGACACCCCTTGAGAAAAATACGTACCGCGTGTCGCTCTTGCTTTGGATAGCCAGTGTACTCTTTTTTGCAATCGTGTATAGCCAAGGATTTGGCTCTTTTGTGCAATGGCGTACTGAGCCTATGTTCGACCAAACCGAAGTAGAAATAGACCGGTTCAACCGAGGTTTGTTTGAATTTCCGGTGGAAGTAAGCAGCATTTTACTCACCGAAAAATTTGCCGCAGGCGCTCCGCAAGTGCCGCTATGGGCTTCTTGGTTTTTCTTGACTTTCTTAGCCTTGGCCTCGGTGCTTTGCTTGGTGGTCATTCCGCAGCTCAACCGGTGGGTTTTTGTAGGGATGATGGCGCTGTTTATCTTCTTTATGACTACGCTCAAATTCAACTTTGTAGTGCCCTTTGCGCGGTTCGAGCAGGTTTTTTTGGTGTTGTCGTTGAGTTTTTTTATCCCGGTAGTGTATTATTTCCACGCTTTCAACCGGTATTTGCCCCTGCCCCGTCGGGCGCTCATTTTGCTGGGGGGCGTTGCGTTGATGGTTTTGGGGATAAGCCTTTTCAGAAAAGTGGTTTTCCCAACGGTTTCCTTAGCCAATGCCGGCATTATGGTTCCTATTGGCCTTAGTTTGGCCTTTATTACCATCGTATCCCACGATATTTTATATGCCATTTTGTTTATCACCACCCGCAACAATACGCCCAGTACACAGAAAAGCAATCGCAGCCTCATCCGTTTCGTGTTATTGGGCGGGCTGTTTTGGGTTTATTTGTTGGGGGCTTACCTCAACCAAATCAATTACTGGACACTGCAAGTTTTTGTAATCGATCCTTTTCTAATTTTACTGATTTCAACTACTCTGGGCATTTGGGGCTACCGCCGCCGCCAAGAGCTGATTGAGCCCTATATGCCTTTTGAAGGGGTAGGCGCTTATGTCTATTTGGCGCTGGCTACCGTTTGCTTTGCCACAATGGGCTATTTCTGGGCCATTGGCAACGATTCGATGATCAGCGTATTCCAAGACCTCATTCTTTACACACATATTTGCTTTGGTGCTGCTTTCCTGCTTTATATCCTCATCAACTTTGTGCCTTTGTTTCAAGAAGGCCACCCTGTGCACGAAGTAGCCTACCAAGGCGATGCTTTTTCTTTTACTTTTGCCCGCTTTGCAGGATTTGCCTTTTTGGTGCTGTTTTTTCAGCGCGATATCCAAATCGCCTATTACCAAGTGCAAGCCGCCTATTACAGTGGCTTGGGCGACACTGCCTACAAGCATTTGGAATACCCCTTGGCAGAAGAATACTACTTGGCGGCCTCGCGCTACGATTTTGTAAGCCACCACAGCCGCTATGCACTTTCGGCCTTGCCCGGCTATGAAACCAACTACCCAGCCATCATCCTCAATATGCAGCAGGCCATATTTCGGCAGCCTACCGAACAATCGTTTGCTTGGCTCAGCGAGGCATACCTGCGCAACGGAATGCTGCCCGATGCCCAGCGCAACTTGATGAAAGGTTTGACTGTATTCCCGAAAAGCAGCGCCCTGCACAACAACTTGGCTTTGATTTATGTGCGCCGCGAGGTGAAAGACTCGGCGGTGTATCATTTCAAGCAGGCCATCCGCTATGCCCAAAAGTCGCCGGTGCCACTCAATAACTTGTTGGCCTATTGGACTAAAAATCTTCCGCCACAGCAAAATAGTTTAGAGAATTTAGAAAAAGAGTTGGGACTCACTACCCAGCCTGCCGATTTGGTAAGCCGCGCCAATTTATTGGCTTTGTATAACCAGCGTAGGGTACGCAACAAAGCCGTTTTGGACACCACCGCTTTCCGAGGAGAGGTGCTCAATGCAGCCAATTTTGGCTATTTATACAATTTTGGCATCAACCGCTTGCAAGATAGCGATAGCAGCGCTGTGCTGATGATCGAAAAACTGGTGAAAGACAAGAAAAATCCGGACTTTGCGCACCGACTCCAGTTCATTATGGCTTGCCATTGGTACTACCACGGGCGCACCGGCGAGGCCGTTCGGCTGCTGAGCGCCATTCCTTCTATCAAAACGGATGCGTATTTCAACAAAATTTTAGGGCTTTGGCTGTTAGAACACAATGCCCTGCCCAATGCCTTGGACTATTTCAAAAAAGCCATCACGTTGGGCGATTCACCTTCTCAGTTTTATTTGGCAGTTTGCCTGACCGAAATGGGCGATTGGAAAGCCGCCCAAGAAATATGGACGGTTATCCAACAAGAAACCAGCGGCGCTACGATGAAATTAGCCACGCAAATCAGCGCCTTGCTCCAGCCCAATCCCAAACCTGCCGACGATGCCGATCGGTATGGGCTTGTTTATTACCACCAGGAAAAACAACCAGCCACAGCCCTTATCAAAGTTTTTGAAGCCATTACAGAGCCTAATTACAAGGCGCTGGCTGGCGTTTCGTTGATGAAGCTGTTGGTATCGCAACGCAAGTACGAAGAGGCAGAAGCCGTTTACAAGCAAATCAAACAAGAAGGCTTGCGCGCTTTTGTGCAATCGGAAGTCAACGAAGCCTACCTGCATTGGCTTTGGGCACGCGGTTCCTATCAAACCTTGTTAGAACAAGTGGATAGGCTTACTTTGTTCAAGCGCCAGTTGTACAAAAAGAATTTTTACAAAGCAGTGGCTTTAGAAAAGACCGGAGCCGCCGATCAGGCCGAAATCTGGTATTTGAGGGCTTTTCAAGCGCTCCCCTTCGACGAAGATGTGTTGATTGGTGTGGCCAATTTCTTTGAGCGATTCAAGCAAGACAAAGACCGCGCCTATAAAATCATCACCGATGGGGTGCGCTTCAATCCTTACTCGGTTAAATTGCAACAAACCTATGCCATTTTAGCTTTAAAAGTAGGCTTAGACAATTATGCCGAAACGGCCTTGGCACAAGTCAAAACAATGCTGCCTGCTGCTGCCTTCGGTGATTTTCAGCGCATTTATAACCAAGAAAAAGACTCTTTAGACAAGAAGCGTGAAAAAGTATTTGAACAAGCCGAACAAAAAAAATAACCCTTGAGCAACACACTTAAAACCTTATTTTATGGCACATACCATCATTTACAGCCCCCAAGCCCCCAACCCGGTAGGGCCTTATAGCCAAGCCGTTCGGGCTGGCAACACTGTTTTTGTATCGGGCCAAGTAGCCTTCGATGCGCAAGGCAACTGGATCAACGAAAGCATAGAAGCCGAAACCCACCAGGTGATGCAAAACATCCGACATATTTTGGCGGCGGCTGGTTTGTCATTAGCCCACGTGGCCAAGGTGTCTATCTTCTTGAAAAATATGGATGATTTTCAACGGGTCAATGCAGTGTATAGCACTTATTTCGAGCAAAATCCACCGGCACGCGAGACCGTACAAGTAAGCCGTCTTCCTAAGGATGTCAACATTGAGATTTCTTGCATTGCTGTAGTAGAAGGCTAAAACGAATCGGTCAATGTGGTTTGTCCCTTTTCAGCGAAGTTTCATTGTTACTGCGCTGAGTGCTCAAGAAATCAAGCAGCGCTTGGCTCAGGTCGTTCGACACGGGCCTGAATCCCAGCAATGGGTACGCGAACCCACCCTGCGCGATTGGTCGAGAAGGCGGGATGGGTTTGCATTTTCGGGTGAATTAACCCAGCAACAGTTTCGTATTTTTCAAGACATCGGCTACCAAGAGCATTTTTTGCCGCTGATTGTAGGCTCTATCGAGGAAAGTTCGCGGGGGTGTTTGGTGGTGTTGCGGTTTAGCTTGTTTCCGGGCACGCTTTTCTTTATGCTGATGGCCACTGCCATTTTGGGTGCGCTGGTGCTGATTTATTTGTTCATCGAGCGCAATGTGTTCAGCGCCACCTTGATTTTATTGCTTTGGGTGGGTTTGTACGGATTGATCAACCTGATATTTGCGCAGAAGGTGCGCAACTGCCACCGCATATTGGACAAAGTACTGGCCTAAAACCCTGAAATTTGAGCCATTAGGCTATTATTCCATCTTCTTGGCCTCTTCCCAAAACACATCCATTTGGGCTAAGGTCATATCGCTCAGCGACTGGCCATTGGCCTCGGCTTTTTGCTCTAAATATTGAAACCTGCGGATAAATTTCTGGTTGGTGCGCGTCAAAGCCGACTCGGGATCAACTCCAATAAAGCGGCCATAGTTGATCAAAGCAAAAAGCAAGTCGCCAAACTCGGCTTCTATGTGCGCTTGTTGGGTTTCTTGGGGTTTTTCGCCACCTTCTTCGATAGCTGCCTTCAATTCTTGCAGTTCTTCTTGCACTTTGTCCCATACTTGGTGAGGTGCTTCCCAATCAAAGCCTACGCCCCTTGCCTTTTCCTGAATGCGCTGGGCTTTGATAAGCGCAGGCAATGATTTGGGCACCCCGCTTAGCACCGAGCGGTTGCCTTCTTTCAACTTAATTTGCTCCCAGTTGCGTTTGACTTCCTCTTCGGTTTCGGCCTTTACATCGCCATAAATGTGTGGGTGGCGCACAATGAGCTTGTCGCAGATGGCGTGGAGCACATCGGCAATGTCGAAGCTGTTGGTTTCGGAGGCAATGCGCGCATAAAAAACAATGTGCAGCATCAAGTCGCCCAGCTCTTTCTTGATTTCGGCCATATCCTGCGCCGCGATGGCATCGACCAGTTCGTAGGTTTCTTCGATGGTCAAGTAAGAAAGACTTGCAATGGTTTGTTTTTTATCCCAAGGGCATTGCTCGCGCAATTCATCCATAATGCCGAGTAGGCGCTCGAAAGCGGCCAATTTTTGATTCATAGCGTGCATAGCCAAAACAAGAATTTTATTTACACTTATCGCTGATTACATATCGCCCCGAGGCAGGAATACGCACAGTGGGCAGTTCTTTGCATCCTTCAAAATAATCGTACCCTCTTTTGAGCGTTTTCCAAAAATCGACTAATTTTTTATCCTTGGCATACTCATCCGACAATGCCTTGAAATTACCATCGGTAAGTTTGGTAGGGTAAATGGTAATAGATATTTTCTTCTGCCCGCGCGATTTGGCTTCGGTGGCCAATACATACAGTTCCTTGATTTGGTCGTTGGTGATAGGAATACAGCCAACGGTTTCGCAGCCCCCGTGGATAAAAATATCTTTGCCAAGGTTTACACTATCGCCGGTCGAAATTTGGTCGGCACGGTTTGGATAGTTAATCCCAAGCGATAAATAGTAGTTGCTCGAAGGGTTGAACCTATCAATGTGGTAGAATCCTTCAGGAATTTGTTTGTCCCCTTCGCGGCGCTTGGGGCCTACGGTGCCCGATGATTTGCAAAAAGCATAGCTTTTCACAAACTTAAACTTGACTTCGCTGCTGCCTTTGGCCCAAACTTCTAAGACTTGTTCTTTTTTAAAAGCTCTCAGGTAAATATCGTAGGCTACTGTATCGACGCCGGCTTGGTAAAGGGTGGCTTTCAGCGTATCGAATTTGAGTTGATAAGCATCCCGTACACGGTTAAAGCGGCGTTGTTGCAGCGAGAAGGTCGTATCGAAAGGCGCATTTTTGACCAAGGTTTTCTCTACTTTGTCCGACTCAAAGGAGGCTGTTTGCACCTGCAAAGAATCTTTTTGAGTGGTTATTTTGGCGTTCGACTTTTGTTTACGAATTTCTTTGACAACCAAATCGGCTGCCAACAAGAAAAAAACAGTGGACAAAATAGCGATGGGCACGGCCAAATTGGGCTGTTTATCTTGCGATTTATTTTTATTTTTCTTCTTTTGAGGAGGGTTAGGTTTGTTTTCCTGATGTCCCTGAATAAGGTTTCTATGTCGCATAAGGCAAATTGACAACTAAAGTTTGCAAAATTGGCAAAAAAAGCGGTTTTTTCCAATACCAAACGTTTGACCAAGTTTGAGCAAAATGCTCAAGTTGGACAATTTCAAAAATCAAGCCTTTTTTTAGGCAAACCCAAGAAAGTCAATTAATTAGCAATTTCGGACAAGAATTTTACGCGCATCAAGCGCAATTCTTCTTCGGTATAGTCATCATCGTTCAATTCTTTCATCGCTACTTGAATGCTGTCGGTTTCGGCTTGCATAAAGTAGTCATAAATATCATTTTGCCGATCTTCTTCGATGATTTGGTTGATATAATAATCCAAATTTAGTTTGGTACCCGAGTAACAAATGTGCTCAATTTCTTCGATTACATCGCTCATTGAAATATTTTTCGACTCGGCGATTTCGTCTAAGTCCACTTTGCGGTCAATCTGCTGGATGATAAAAATTTTCAGCTTAGACTTATTGACTGCCGACTTGACTACCACTTCAGCCGCGGTTTCAATTTCGTTTTCTTCGACATATTTGGCAATCAGGGCAATGAAAGATTTACCAAACTTATCGACTTTGCCCATCCCTACCCCATTGATCTGCGCCAGTTCTTCGCGGGTGGTAGGATAAGTAGTGGCCATTTCTTCCAAAGAAAAGTCTTGGAAAATGGCATAAGGCGGAAAGCCCTTTTCTTTAGCAATGCGTTTTCTTTCTGATTTGAGCAAATCGAAAAGCATTTCATCATAGGCTTTAGTGCCCGGCGCATTGCCAATTTCTTTTTCTTCTTCTTCGCCGGTAACCTTCGAAAAATCGTGATCACGTGAGAGCGTAAGCGGATAAGGATTTTCCAGATAATGGTGGCCTTTGATCGAGACCCTCAATACACCAAAATTATCGATGTCTTTTTCCAAATAACCAAAGATCATAATCTGCCGAATGACAGAGCGCCAATAAGCCTCTTCTTGTTCTTTGTCAACTTTTTCTATCTCTTTGCCTATGCCATAAACTTCTGATTTATAGTGCTCATAGCTCTTTACGTAGCTATTTTCGACCCCCCGCAGCACATCGACAATGTGTTCGATGGGAAAGCGTTCGCCGGTCTGTAAAATAGCTTTGATGACCCAAAGGGCGTGTTCTTTGATTTGGAACTTTTCGGTTGGGGTCGTACAATTGTCATTAAAGCCTCCTTCTTTGTCTAAGTACTCGCCAAAGTAATGCAGCAATTGCCTTCTGCGACACAGTCCGCAAGTGGCATAATCCATAATTTCTTGCAGCAGATGGCGGGCATTTTCTTTTTCGGTTACAGACTTGTCTTTGTTAAACTTTTCAAGTTTTAAAATATCGTTGGGGCTGTAAAACATAATACAATCCGACTCGATGCCGTCGCGGCCTGCTCTTCCGGTTTCTTGGTAATATCCTTCCAGAGATTTGGGAGCGTCGTAGTGAATAACAAATCTAACATCGGGCTTATCGATACCCATTCCGAAAGCAATGGTAGCCACAATGACATCGGCTTCCTCGTTCAGAAAAGCATCTTGGTTGCGCACACGCACCTGCGGGTCTAAACCGGCGTGATAAGGCAGGGCTTTTACATCGTTTACTTTGAGTAATTCGCAGACTTCTTCTACTTTCTTACGGCTCAAACAATAAATGATACCCGATTTACCCTTCACTTTCGCACTTTTGAGGTATTTGATAAGCTCTTTCTTTACGTTGATTTTGGGGCGTACCTCGTAGTATAAATTAGGCCGGTTGAACGATGTTTTGAAAACATTGGCATCTTCGATGTGCAAGTTTTTCAGAATGTCGGTCTGCACTTTGGGGGTAGCAGTAGCCGTGAGGGCAATCACGGGAAAATTGCCGATATTTTCGATGATTGACTTAATTTTCCGGTATTCAGGTCTGAAATCGTGTCCCCACTCAGAGATACAATGCGCTTCATCGACGGCGATAAAAGAAATGTTTGCCTTTTGCAAGAAAGCTACGGTAGTATCTTTGGTAAGCGATTCGGGGGCAACATAGAGGAGTTTTGTAATGCCTTCGATCACGTTCTTTTTAACACGTTGGGCTTCCGTTTTACTCAAGGTAGAGTTAAACACTTGGGCATTGATTTCAAGAGCATTGAGTTGATCCACTTGGTTTTTCATCAAAGCGATGAGCGGTGAAATCACAATGGCTGTGCCCGGCATCATCACGGCGGGCAACTGATAGCACAGCGATTTGCCTGCTCCTGTAGGCATAATTACAAATGTATTTTTGCCCGACATTACACTGGCGATAATTTCCTCTTGAATGCCGCGAAACTGGCTGTAGCCAAATACGGATTTTAGGTTGTCTTTAAGTTTTAAGCTGTCGAATGAGGTTTTTTCTTCAACCTCTGCTGATTTGGAATTCATCTTCGTCTTCTGTTTGTAGCATACCATCAATAGCCAAAAAAACCGAAACAATTGCACATCATTTCGGGAAATGGTTTGAAATCATTCTTTGAATTTAATACGCTTTTCTGAAAAGTTCCAAAGATTTGATTAAAAAAAAATATTACCTGTTGAATTCGCCCATTTTCAAGTTGAAAGGATGAAAGCATAAGGCGCTTCTAAGGCTCAAATGGCACTTTTGATGTGCCAAAACAGAAAATTAGCAGGTAGTTTTATAATTTATGATTTATTGACAAACTTATTTTGCCATTTCGACCTTAGTTCCCAATTTTGTAAATCAAGATTTATCTAATTATGTCGAAAGAAATACATCAATATTTGGTTGTGATGGCAGGTGGAGCAGGTACACGTCTTTGGCCTTTTAGTAGAGAAAGCTACCCCAAACAATTCCACGATTTACTGGGGGTCGGAAAGACACTCTTACAACTCACTGTGGGGAGATTTGCTGACATATGCCCCCCTGAAAATATTTATGTAGTTACCAATATGGATTACAAAGCATTGGTCAAAGCACAATTGCCTTTTCTGACCGATGATCAAATACTTTTAGAACCCAGTAAGCGCAATACTGCGCCTTGTGTGGCTTATGCTGCATTCAAAATTTACCAAAAAGACCCGCAAGCTACAATGGTAGTAGCACCTGCCGACCAAATGATCTTACAAGAAGAAAAATTCACCCAGACCATTAGCAAAGCGCTGAAAACTGCTTCCAAAAAAGATTATTTGATTACCTTGGGCATTCAGCCCCATCGACCCGATACAGGCTACGGATATATCCAGTTTCACGAAGAAAAAAAAGGCAATCTTCATCAGGTAAAACTTTTCACCGAGAAACCAGAATACGAACTGGCAGTGAAGTTTTTGGAAAGTGGTGATTTTCTGTGGAACTCCGGCATCTTTATTTGGAACGCCAAGGCTATCCGGCAGGCATTGGCTACTTATGCACAAGATTTATACGAATCATTTGATTTGATCAAAAACGACTTCTTTACGGATCGCGAACAAAATGCCATCAACTTATTATATGCCACTTGCAAGGCCAACTCGATTGACTATGCCGTGATGGAAAAAGCCGACAATGTATTTGTAATACCCTGTGACTTTGGCTGGTCTGATTTAGGCACTTGGCAGTCTATTTATGATATTTCGCCCAAAGACAACCAAGGCAATGTAAGCCAGCCACCAAACGTAAT
>DMHB01000423.1 GCA_003449595.1 Microscillaceae bacterium
TACTTTAAAAATAGGCTCGTCTTTACTTACCTGCAAGAGGCTTTCGCTTAGGCGGATGAGTAAAATTTGGTTTCTGACTTCGGCTTGGAGTTGCATACAGCAGGACTAATTTTGTTTATTTTCACAATTGGCTCGTTGGCAATGCCCGTAAAAAATAAGCGAATGATGTAAAATTTGATATTTTAGTAAATCGCCAATCAACGACTGGATGTTTTGAATACGCGGGTCGCAAAACTCAAGCACTTTGTGGCAGTCCATACAAATCAGGTGGTCGTGCTGTTTATATCCATACGATTTCTCGTATTGAGCCATATTTTTCCCAAATTGGTGCTTTACTACCAAATCACAATCTACCAAAATATCTAACGTATTATACACCGTAGCCCTACTGACCCGGTAGTTTTTGTTTTTCATATTGATATACAAAGATTCTACATCGAAGTGCCCGCCACGCGTGTAAATTTCTTCCAAGATAGCGAATCGTTCGGGCGTTTTTCTCAGCGCTTTTTTCTCAAGGTAGGCTGTAAAAATTCTTTTTACTTCATCCAAAATAGTACTTTCCTGATTCATCTGCTTGTTTATTGGGGTATGTTACAAATATAGCTATTTCGGTCGAAGTTAGGCACAAACACCCGAGGCTTTACTATAATTTGCCTTTATGCGCATCTAAAACAAAAAAAACAGCCGTGTAAACTACGCGGCTGTTTTTGCATACAACAAAAAAACACAAATCAAACTCAATAATACATTTTTATCTTAAAACTGTGCTTCTTCAGTAGAGCCTTTCAACGCTACGGTAGAAGACTGACCATTGGAAATCACAGTTTGAACGGCATCAAAATAACCAGTGCCTACAAAAGTTTGGTGCTTCACAGCTTTGAAACCATCAGCTTGCAAAGCAAACTCTCTTTCTTGTAAACGTGAATACCCTGCCATTCCTTGTTCTCTATACAATTTAGCCAACTCAAACATCGAGGTATTCAGGGCGTGGAAGCCTGCCAAGGTGATGAATTGGAATTTGTAGCCCAAGTTAGCTAATTCTTCACGGAATTTCAACATTTCGTTTTCGCTAAGCTTAGAAGCCCAGTTAAACGAAGGAGAGCAGTTGTAGGCCAACATCTTGTTAGGGTATTTGGCTTTGATGGCTTGCGCAAATTCACGTGCTTCGCCCAAGTCAGGGTGAGAAGTTTCCATCCAGATCAAATCGGCGAAAGGTGCATAAGACAATCCGCGATCGATGCCTTGCTCAATACCGTTCTTAACATAATAAAATCCTTCACTGCTTCGCTTTCCGGTTACAAATTTACGATCTCTTTCGTCAATATCCGAAGTCAATAAATTAGCTGCATCCGCATCAGTACGTGCGATGATCAGCGTAGGAACGTTCATCACATCAGTAGCCAAACGCGCTGCAACTAATTTGGCGATGGCTTCTTGGGTTGGCACCAATACTTTACCTCCTAAGTGGCCACATTTTTTGGCTGACGATAATTGATCTTCAAAGTGAACAGCAGCAGCACCGGCTTTGATCATCATTTTCATCAACTCGAAAGCATTCAAATTACCACCAAAACCTGCTTCAGCATCGGCAATAATAGGCGCTAACCAGTGTACTGGGCTATCGCCAGAAAGACTATCAATTTGGTCGGCACGTAACAAAGCATTGTTGATTTTTTCAACTACTTTCGGTACTGAATCAGCAGGATAAAGGCTTTGGTCAGGATACATTTCTCCGGCCAAGTTGGCATCGGCAGCCACCTGCCAACCACTTAAATAAATGGCATCCAATCCGGCTTGTACTTGTTGCACGGCTTGGTTACCGGTCAAAGCGCCCAAAGCTGCTACATAAGGCTTTTCGTGAAGGAGTTGCCAGAAACGCTCAGCGCCTTGGCGCGCGATGCTATATTCAATTTGAAAAGAACCACTCAGATTGACCACTTCTTCAGCTGTATAAGGGCGTTCGATGCCTTTCCAACGTGGATCAGTGGACCAAGCAGTTACCAATTGATTTATTCTTTCTTGTTTTGAAATTTTAGACATAGTACTTATCAGTTTTGAATGATTCGAAAATTGGATTTGTATAAAAATTAAATGAAAGGATATGCTTCTAAAGTAAGGAACTCTTTAAATTCGGTGTCAAGCACCAGCTGGTCGAACAATTGGATGGCCAACTCAAATTTGCCGTTGCGGAAACCTTCCTCGCCTACTGTTTGGCGGATATTGGCTATCTCGCTTTCGAGCAAGCTTTTGTAAAGTGCCTTGTCGATCACACGACCATCTTCTAAGGTGGTGTTAAGTCTGTTGAGCCATTGCCATACTTGCGCCCTTGAAATTTCGGCTGTAGCGGCATCTTCCATTAGGTTGTGAATCGCCACAGCGCCCACCCCTTTCAGCCACGACTCTAAGTACAGAATGCCCACATTGATGTTAAGGCGCAAACCGGCTTCGGTAATTTTACCTCCATCTACCTGGAAATTGATCAGATCTTTTTCGGCTACTTCATAGGTAGCACTCAGGGTTTCGTCTTTTTGGTTGGCTTTTTCGCCAAGTTTGCGGTTAAATACCTCCATCGCCACAGGCACTAAATCAGGATGCGCCACCCAAGTACCGTCAAAACCGGTATCGGCTTCTAATTCTTTGTCGGCTTTTACTTTGGTGAAGGCATTGCGGTTTACCTCTTCATCCTTGCGGCTGGGGATAAATGCCGCCATTCCACCGATGGCGTGTACACCACGTTTATGGCAGGTCTTTACCAATAGTTTGGCATAGCTGCGCATAAATGGCACGGTCATGGTTACTTGCACCCTGTCAGGAAAAACCACCGAAGGGTCATAAATAAATTTCTTGATGGCACTGAAGATATAATCCCAACGCCCCGCATTCAAGCCTGCCATGTGGTCGCGTAATTCATAAATAATTTCTTCCATTTCGAAGGCCGCCAAGATGGTTTCTATCAATACTGTAGCTTTGATGGTGCCTTGCGGGATGCCCAAAGCGGCTTGTGCAGCTACAAAAACATCGTTCCAAAGACGGGCTTCTAAATGACTTTCTAATTTGGGTAAATAAAAAGCAGGCGTTTTTCCTTGTGCTATTAAGTTTTTAGCGTTGTGGAAAAAATACAAGCCAAAGTCTAACAAAGAACCTGAAATAGGAGCGCCATCAACCATTACATTTTTATCGGTCAAATGCCAGCCCCTTGGACGAACCAGTAAAGTGGCCGTCTCGGCGTTTAGGGTATATGCTTTACCATTTTCAGCTACGAAATCAATTTGTCGGTTAATCGCGTTGCGCAAATTGATCTGTCCATCTAAGCAGTTGAAACGGGTAGGCGAGTTGGCATCTTCAAAGTCGGCCATAAAAACCTTAGCCCCGGAATTCAAGGCATTGATAATCATTTTGCGATCGACTGGCCCTGTGATTTCAACCCTGCGGTTTTGCAAGTCTTGTGGCACAGGTGCCGCTTGCCAATCGCTTTCGCGAACAGCTTGGGTCTCTTTCAAAAAATGAGGAAGTGTTCCTTGTCGGATTTCTTGCAACTTTTGCACGCGCTTTTGCAAGAGTGTCAACCTTGTTTCATTGAATTGGTTATGAAGCCCTACCACAAAACGCAGCGCCTCGTCGGTCAGAATGGCCTTTTCTTCGGCGCTCAGGGTTGTGGGTATTTGTATGTTGTTTTGCAAATCGGTCAATGACATAATAAAGACTTTTTTGTTGTCTTGTAAGCTTAGTTGA
>DMHB01000288.1 GCA_003449595.1 Microscillaceae bacterium
GGCCGAATCATTTTTCCAAACGTTCGGCCTTATGTAGGTAGGATATTACGAAGTTTATTCGTATTTAAAGAAGAATTTACCGCGCATTTTCGACCATTCCTGAGGACTTTGTTGGCCTTTGGTGCGTTGTTCTACGGCGTTTCGGGTTTCGATGAATACATCTTCGATGCGCTGGGCTTTAGCCATTTGCTTAACCAATTCTTCGGTATAAACACCATTGCTACCGTCCCCATCAGCAGCCGTAGCACCTTCCGAGGTTGCAAAGGCGATGAGTGTTCCGCTGGCTTGGGCTGGCACCACTGCAAACCCACGGTTACCACCCCTTTCCCAAGCTTTGAAAGGATCATTGCGGCAAGCATCTAAGATGATGATATTGAGTTTTCCTTGGTATTTCTGGACTTCGCTGAGTACAAAATTTACTTCCAAAGTTTCATATTTTACATCGTCTTTTTCCTCCATTTTAGCATCGATAGGAAGCAGGTAATTTACCCCGTCTATTTGTACGCCGTGTCCGGCATAATAGAATAAAACTACGTCGGCTTCGGCTGCTTTTTTACTAAAATCACGCACTGCGCGCCGCATAGAGTCTAAGCCGGCATCTGTTCTTTTGATTACGTCAAAACCTAAGTCTTTCAGGGTTTGCGCCATTAAGTTGGCATCGTTTACAGGGTTTTTCAAGACTCCTCCGCTGGCATACGCGGCGTTGCCAATGACCAAAGCAACCCTTTTCTCGTTTTTCTTGTGCGCCCCACTCACTTGCACGGTGCCGGTATTTTCTTGGGTTTGTTGATTTTGCTGTGCTTGTTGGGCTTTTGCTTGTTCTTCTTCCTGTTGTTTAGCAAGATTTGCTTCGTAAGCTTCCCAATCTTGTAAGGTTTTGCCTACAAAATCGTCATCGTAGAAATATCCATCCGATTCTACTTTCCCGGTGGCATCATAGAGAATGCCTTTGCCATGCATATAACCGGTGTCCCATTCACCGTCGTACTTCGAGCCGTCTGGCCAAACAAAGCGCCCTTTTCCGTGGGGTTCGCCATCCACAAATTCGCCATCATAGCGACTCTTGTCAGCCCAGATATATGTTCCCTTGCCATTTTCGCAATTCCCCATTACACAGCGTTGGGCATAAGCAGCAGAGGAAGTTATCCAGAATAAGCTCACAAAAAGGATATATAGTACATTTTTCATAAATAAATAAGGTATAAAAAAAACGGAGTTATTATTAACAAAATACTAAGACAATGAGAAAACGTTACAGGATGTATTTTGGTGCAAATTTAGGAGTTAAAATTTTGTAAAATTAGAAACCTTCGGCTACTCGGCGAAAGGCACTTTGCATGTGTATAAATTGGTTGTTTACCTCTTCCAAAAACTGCTTATCGGCAATGATTGCATCTAAATCGGCTTCTCCGGAGATGTCTAATTCGCTGATTTTATAAGTCTGTTCAAAATCAGGAATTTCAAACTTGATTAAGTATTTTTGATTCCAATAGAAAATGGTAATATTGAAATCGTCAAGCGGAATGGTTTTGATAACTTTCATAAGATTAAGTTGTTGAAATGGATGGTTTTACTAAATCAAATTAACCATTAATATAGCCTAAAACTGTTATTTCAAATCTTCTGTTGCGCAAACGCCCGGCTTTGGTGTCATTGGTGTCAATAGGTTTAGTATCGCCATAGCCTTTTACAAAAAGGCGCTCGGGGGCAATGCCACTCAGTATGAGATAGTCGGCCACTGCTCTTGCCCGATCTTCAGAAAGCTGTAAATTAATATTTCGGGGGTTATAGTTGTCTGTATGCCCCCCCACTTCTAAAACAACATTGGGGTTTTGGTTCAAGATGACCAGCACCCGATCCAGTTCCCGACGCATATTATCGTCTAACTTATAGGAAAAAGGCTCAAAGTTGACATTATATAAATAAATCTGTTGCCCAACCGAAAGCATTGGAATTTCGGTAAGTAGGGTAATATCAATTTCTTTGCCTTTTTCTTTTTCTTTGGTATTCTCGGCATACATCGCATAGCGCTTGGCCTCATCAATCTCGATATTATAATCGCCTTCGGCCCTGATTTTGACCGTGTAACGCCCTCCGCGGCTATCACGAGAACCAATCAGAATTTGGCTTTCATCATATTTGTTTATTACTGCAAAACTCAGCATTTGATCAGTTTCCAATTGAAGGTCAACAATTTCATAGTCCAATACTACCTTTTTAGGCACCAAAGTAAGGGCAAGTGTTTGTTCGTAGCCTTCTTCTTCCAAGGAGATGACAAAGGCTTCTTCCTTGTCTTCGTGCGAATCGGAAATAACCCTGAGCAAATAACTACGATTGATAGGGAGTTCTAATTCTGTTTTGTTGTCGGCAAAGTTTTTACTTAAGGTTGGGTAGGCTTCTTTCGATTGGAGGTTGTACACTTCTACTTTGGGTCTGCGAATAGGCCTTTTGCCTGTGGAGTCTTTCAACTGAATGGTCAAAAAAATTCTATCCAAGTTGAAATTATACTCATCACTCAAACTCACAACCATTTTTTTAGGCTTTTTACCTTTCTTGTTTTTTATGTCTTTCTGTGCCCATACAGGGGTAGCAATGATTTGGACGAATAGCCAAATCATCAATACTAAGCACTTGAAAAGGGTGTCTCGATTTTTAAAAAACATTCGAACAGTTGGTTTATCTGCCTAAGTAAACCAGTAAAATTGAAATATCTGACGGAGAAACGCCGCTGATGCGCGAGGCTTGTCCCAACGTTTCAGGGCGAATATTCTTGAGCTTTTGTCTTCCTTCGTTTGAAACGGCGTGCAGTTTGTCATAGTCGAAGTTGACTGGAATTTTAAAGTCTTCCAGCTCGGCTAAACGCTGCGCCATTTTTTCTTCTTTTTCCAAATAGCTTTCATATTTGGTCAATATTTCAACTTGCTGAATCACATCAGAAGAATAATCAGCCAAAAAATTTGCCAAAGGTTGATAGTAACCTGCTAAATTTTCAAAATTTAACTCCGGCCGCTTTACCAAGGTCTGGAGAAGCATTTTTTCACGGATGGGTGCTGTACCCATACTTTCCAAAACCGGGTTAATTTGCTCAGGCTCTACTTTCAAGTTGGCCAGTGCTTGTTTCATAGTTTCGATATCGACCAATTTTTGCTGTACGCCGGCTTGTCGAGCCTCAGATGCCAGCCCCAAAGTATAGCCTATGGGTGTAAGGCGAAGATCAGCATTGTCTTGCCGAAGTAATAGCCTATACTCGGCCCTGGAGGTAAACATACGGTATGGTTCGTCGGTGCCTTTGTTGATGAGGTCGTCAATCAATACACCAATATATGCTTCTGAGCGTTTGAGCACAAAAGCAGGGCGTTGATTGATTTTAAGGTGCGCATTGATGCCGGCCATTAACCCTTGGCAAGCCGCTTCTTCATAGCCTGTGGTGCCATTGATTTGGCCTGCAAAGAATAAATTTTCGACTTGCTTGGTTTCCAAACTCATTTGTAGTTGAGTTGGGGGGAAATAGTCGTATTCGATGGCATACCCGGGTCTAAAGATTTTAGCCTGCTCGAAGCCGGGTATTTTGCGTAAGGCTTGGTATTGAATTTCTTCAGGCAAGGATGTAGAAAAGCCATTGACATATACCTCGACGGTGTGCCAACCTTCAGGCTCAACGAAGATTTGATGCCTATCGCGTTCGGCAAACCGGTTGATTTTGTCTTCTATCGAAGGGCAATAGCGAGGGCCAATACCTTGGATGCGCCCTGTAAACATCGGCGACTGTTCAAAACCGGTTTCCAAAATACTGTGCACCTCGGGATTGGTATAAGTAATGTAACAACTGCGTTGAGTGGCAAGGGGTTGGGTGTCAGTAAAAGAGAACTTACCCGGGTTTTCGTCTCCTTTTTGTTCTTCCATCACTGCATAGTTAAGGCTTCGGCCATCGACGCGAGGCGGAGTGCCGGTTTTCATCCGCCCGGCTTCCAATCCTAAAGCCGTAAGTTGCTCTGTAATCCCGAAAGAAGCTTTTTCACCAATGCGCCCGCCACCAAATTGTTTGGTGCCAATATGGATTACCCCACTCATAAAAGTACCACTGGTCAATACAACAGCCTTCGACCGAATTTCCACACCCATAGCGGTAACCACCCCTAAAGCACGGCCTTTTTCTACAAGCAAGCTTTTGACCATATCTTGCCAAAAATCAACGTGGGGGTTTCGCTCTAAGTGTAATCGCCATTCTTCTGCAAACCGCATCCGGTCGCTTTGGCAGCGAGGACTCCACATAGCAGCACCTTTGGAGCGGTTCAACATCCGAAACTGGATCATCGTCAAGTCGGAAATGATTCCCGACATCCCACCCAAAGCATCGATTTCGCGTACTATCTGACCTTTGGCAACCCCTCCCATCGCAGGGTTGCATGACATTTGGGCTATTTTGGTCATATCCATGGTGATGAGGAGCACCCGAGATCCCATCTGAGCCGCTGCTGAGGCAGCTTCACAACCGGCGTGCCCACCCCCTACTACAATCACATCATACTCTGGTAACATAAGGCTACTTCTTTTGCTTCTAATTTTGCAGCGCAAAGGTACGAAATTTGGGGGTAGGAAAGACAATTACAACCAGCTTATCGTTAGCCCATCGTATGCCAGGCCAATATGAGCGGGCAGTTTTTTATCAATCTCCGCGTGTAAGCCCATCCGGTGGCTGATATGTGTCAAAAATGCTTTTTCAGGTTTTATTTTTTCGACAACTTCTATGGCTTCCTCCAAATTGAAATGGGAAATATGCTTTTCTTGTTGCAAAGCACCCAAAATAAGGTAGCGAGTGCCTTTTACCTTTTCTATCTCGGCCTCTGAAATATAATTTACATCGGTGATGTACGTGAAATCTTGCACCCTAAACCCAAAAACCGGCAATTTGTGGTGTAGCACTTCAATTGGAGTGAACGTTGTTTGGTTAATGCTAAAAGGTTGGTTATCAATAATATGTTCTTCGACGTTGAGAACACCGGGGTATTTATGCGCTTTGTCAACAAAAATATAGGCGAACTCGTGTTTCAGTTGCTGCATCACTGCTTGGCGTGCATAGATGGGAATATCAGCGCCTTGCATAAAATTGAACGAGCGTAAATCGTCCATTCCAGCAGTGTGATCTTTGTGTTGATGGGTGAATAATACGGCATCGATAGATTTAATTTTTTCGCGCAGCATTTGTTGCCTAAAGTCCGGGCCTGTATCTATTACAAAGTTTTGGTTGTTTACTTCTATGAAGATGGACACGCGCAAACGTTGATCGCGAAAATCGAGCGAACGGCAAACAGCACATTCACATCCAATGACAGGAACACCTTGTGAGGTACCACTTCCTAAAACAATTACTTTCATTTTTGAACGATGCGAAAAATACACGGAAACATAGACATTTCAAAGTTAGTGGTTAGAAAGGAAATACTCAAAAGTAAAAGAGGCTGCCCTTTTCGGCAGCCTCAACAACTTTGACCATGAACAACGCTTCCATTGGTCGTAGATTCCGCAAAGCGCCCTACGACCTATCATTTTGCAAGCGTCCCGCTTGTTTAGTACATTTGCATAAAAACTGTGGGCAGAAAATATACGATCAACGACCCAAACAAGCTCTATTTTGTAACATTCACGGTGGTAAATTGGATAGACGTATTCATTCAGGATATTTACAAACAGATCGTGATAGAGTCGTGCTGGGGCTTATGCAGCAGAAAGACCAAGTTTGGGGGAATTGATTTACATAGCGTGAAATGGAAAGTAAGCGGGACGCTTGTGGTGTAAATAGGTCGTAGGACACTTCGTTACCCTACAACCAAAGGGTGAGCCACAGGTCTGAAGACCT
>DMHB01000290.1 GCA_003449595.1 Microscillaceae bacterium
TCTGAGCACTTTTTTCTGCCATTACACCGGCCTTTTGATAGTCGGCCACCCGCTTTTCGAAGAAATTGGTCTTGCCTTGCAGCGAGATTTGTTCCATAAAATCGAAAGGGTTGGTTGCGTTGTAGTGCTTCGGATAGCCTAAGGATAACAGCAATCTATCAGCTACAAACTCGATGTATTGCGCCATCAATTTTGAGTTCATTCCTATCAGATTGACCGGCAAAGCATCGGTTACAAATTCTTGCTCAATATTGACTGCATCAGTAATGATTTCAAGAATACGCTCGTGGCTTAGTTTATTTTGGATATAATTGGTATAAAGCAAACAAGCAAAGTCGCAGTGTAGCCCTTCATCACGTGAGATGAGTTCATTTGAAAAGCTAAGTCCTGGCATTAATCCGCGTTTTTTGAGCCAGAAAATAGAACAAAAACTACCAGAGAAGAAAATACCTTCAACGGCTGCAAATGCAACGAGTCGTTCCACAAAATTTTCGCTATCTACCCATTTCAAAGCCCATTGCGCTTTTTTTCCTACACAAGGAACCGTATCAATGGCATTGAACATTTTATTTTTCTCGGTAGAATCTTTGATATAAGTATCAATCAAGAGCGAATAGGTCTCTGCGTGGATATTTTCTATCATTACTTGGTAGCCATAAAAGCAGCGTGCTTCAGGCAATTGTACCTCTTCCAAGAAGTTGACAGCCAAGTTTTCGTTCACAATGCCATCGCTGGCAGCAAAAAATGCCAACACGTGTGAAATAAAATGTCTTTCACCGTCATTCAAGTTTTCCCAGTCTTTCAAGTCTTGAGAAAGGTCAATTTCTTCGGCAGTCCAAAAAGAAGCTTCTGCTTTCTTATACATCTGCCAAACATCATCGTGTTGAATAGGGAAAATCACAAAGCGATTGGGCGCTTCGCTCAATAAGGGTTCGTTGGTTAAAGTACGGGGCATAAATAGTACGGGGTTATATATTTGTAAAATGGTAATTCAATGCTAATTTAATGCTAATTCAATGCTAATTTCATCTATCCCAAGGCAACCTATTTGCCTTCTTTGCATTGATTAGGATAGGATGTTGCTATTAATTGTATTTACAAATATCATGCAGGCTTTGTTAAAAAACAAGTCAGAATTAAGCTGCTTTTTACAAGTAATTGGCTTTCAATTGATTATTTTTTTAACAATTTTGTATTTTTTTGACAATCAAGTAGATAGCTAACTGCCTGATTATCAATAAGAGCCTGATGTGCTTAACATCTTAAACCCAGCACCAAGACATCATCAATTTGGTCTTCTTGGCCTCGCCATTGTTTAAAAAAGCGATCAAATTCGGTGTATTGTTGGGTTAACATTAAGGAACTGTTAGCCAATACGTGTTTCTTAAAACGGTCAGTACCCATTTTCCTGCCTTTTTCGCCTCCAAATTGATCTTTGTAGCCATCTGTAAAGAGATAAAAAGTATCACCAGGTGTATAACTTAGTGTATGCGTTTCGATATGGATGGGTTTTTTGGCACCCAAGTAACGTTGCTCCCAACTAACGCCGCCTATGGTAATTTTATCTCCTTCTATGGTAAATAGTTGCGCGTCGTGTACAAAGTAAAGTGGTCTGCCGCCGCCAGCAAAGTGTACCTGTCTTTGATTGACATCAAAGACCAGCAAAGCTACTTCCATTCCATCTTGGTTGTTATTGTAGTTGCGTTCTTGGTTCAGCGCATATTTGATTTCGGCGTTTAGTTTTAGCAATATGGCTGCAGGGTCGATGAGTTGGTTGTGTTGGGTAATCTGGGTTAATAAATTACTACCCAACATAGAGAGAATGGCACCTGGCACTCCGTGACCAGTACAATCTGCCACAGCTATCACAAAGTAAGTTTTATCTGTCTGTTCGATTTTTTCAAACCAATAAAAATCCCCACTTACGGCTGTCAGTGGGCGGAAATAGATAAAGTAATCTTGAAAAAATTCCTGCAAAAGTTTGTCGCTTGGCAGCATAGATTCCTGAATACGGCGGGCATATTCTAAGCTTTCGGTAATCTGTTTGTTTTTGTATTGAATTTCTGATAGGGCTTGGGCGAGTTGTGTATGTTGTAAGGCGATTTGGTCATTTTTGAGTTCTATCTGATGCTTTTGCTCATTTATCTGCCGCACACGGTCTTCTAAGTATAAGTTACTTTCGTTGAGTTGGGTATTTAACTTGGATAGCTCTTCCAGCTTTAATTTTAGTCGTTGTGCCATCCTTTGCAACTGCACTCCCAATATTCTAATTTCATCATGTGTTTTTACTTGGTAAGTAGCGTCCCAGTCTCCTTCGCCAATGCGTTTGGCTATTTTACTCAGCATAACAATGGGTAAAGTAAATCGGTGGGCAACCAAGAAAGCGATTGCCACACCACCCAGAAGGGTTACGAAAAACCAGCTAAAAAGGCGTTGCCGTATGTACTGGATAGGCATAAAAATTTGGTTGGCCTGGATAGTAAGCACCAACGCCCAATGATTGCCCTTGTAGGTTAGGTAGCCTTTTTCTTTGGCAAAAAAATAAACTTGTTGTTTATCTTCTAAGTAGCCCTCTGAGGCTTGTTGCAGAAGGGTTAGGATTTCTTTTTGAGGGTAATAATCTTGTAGAACCTTCTCTGGCGAGTGGTTCGAGTACATAATTATGCCTACACTATCAACCAAATCTACTTTTACCGGCTGTTTGGATTTGTTTTCCAAGGTATTGTCTTCAAAAACCTCATAGAGTTTGTCGATCAACACCCTAGATACCACCACCCCGGTCGGTCGGTTATTAAAATCACGAACCAATGCAGCAAAGTGGATAACAATTTTTCCAACTGATTCGGAGCGTGAAATATCCATCACAAATGGATTGTTGGCGCTTAATTTCTGCCAATATAAAGTAGCAGAGTGTTGCTGACCTATGGCGTTGCCTTTGGTATCGGCAAGTCTTACTCTATCGATAGTAAAAAAAGAAATGCTGTAATAGAGTTCATTTAGTTGTTGGAAGGCTTCTAATTGTTGATTTACGAGGGTTATATCGGCTTGCGGTGTTCTCAACATAGGATTTTGCGCCATCGATTTGATGTCGCTTATTCGTTGGTGGATAAACCTATCAATGTTATCCAAGTTATTGGCTGTTTTGACCGCCGCATCTTTTAAAGCCTGTTCTTTTAAGACCGCTTTAGCCTCTTGGTCAGCAAAGTAAGCCAAAGGCAACGTACTACTTAGCATGATGAAAAGGCTTAATAGTACAAACTTTATATAAAGGCTCATTTAGCTGAAGAGGTTGAGACGTATTTACGAATATGTGTCAAAGGTAGAAATCAGAGGTGGTTGTTTTATTCGCATTGGTATTACCTTTCTGTAAGATTTTTATCAATTTCTTATGAAAAGTTTTCATTGAAAAATTTTGCGGGTTTGAAATTAGCTACTATTTTTGCCATTATTTATAATTAGTCTAAATAAAAATAATA
>DMHB01000318.1 GCA_003449595.1 Microscillaceae bacterium
CAAGTGAGCAAAGCCGAAGAAGTCAAAAAATACAATACCATCGATGTACGCAAAGCCTATGCGATGACCTCCATCCCTTTTGTATTTAAAAGTGTGGCAGGCGTTGAGGGTAAAGTCAAACAACTACTCCGCTGGCGCGATGCTATCTTGGTAGCTACCAATATTGGTCTATTTCAGGTAGTTTTTACTAAAGATGGCCTCAAAGCTATTCCCATTTTGCCCGACAAAGCCATTCAAATCATCGTAGGAGCACAAGCGCCTCTGGATCAACTATGGGTAGGCACCTCTGCCGGTTTCTACGCTTTTGCCTATGCCGGCAAAAATGGTTGGCAGCCCGTCGCCTTGCCTGAGCCTATCAACGAACCAATTTATTCTATTCTACAGGTCGAGAAAGCGCTTTGGTTGGGAAGCGAAAACCAAGTTTTCCGCTTGGCAACAGATAGCTCCGGCCAATGGAATAGCCCCGTAAAATATGCTTTCAGCGAAAGCTATTCTGAAACCTTGCCCGTAAGGTGGATCAACCAACAGGTGATGGTATTTTTCTCGTCGGGCGTTATGAAATACCAGCCTGACCAGAAGAACTTTGTGCCGTTGCAAGACAAAAACCTTACTTATAACGCGCAGTCGCAAATTCGCTTTGCTCAGTCGGATTATACTTGGGTGAAATCGAAAGGTAAGTGGGGTAATTTGGCGCGTAATGCCCCACAAGACACGATCCGGGGAGTTTATTTAGAATTATTCGACCAGGTGGAAGACCTGATCGTCGATGAAAAAGAAAACCTGTGGATAGTCAACAACGGTGAATTGCACAAGTTGGAGGGTGAAGCAACACGTAATCCGCAAAATTTGAAAGAATATGAAAAAAACTTCCAGATTTTCATCCGCAATATAACCAACAAACAAGGCACATACATCCCACTGAAAGACAGTTTGGTATTAGATTATGGAAGCAACTATTTGAGTTTCAACTTTTTACTTGCCTCTCCTTTTTACCAGAACGAACAAGCCACCGAATACCAGTATTGGCTCGAAGGATTAGACCAGACTAATAAAAACCAATGGTCGAACTGGACCAAGCAGGCAGTTATTTCATTTCCTTATTTGCCCAGTGGGGCTTATCGGTTGCATCTGCGTGCCAAAAATATTTTTGGCCAAACCAGCCAAGAGCGCACGTTTCATTTCACCATCAAGCCACCTTTTTGGGAAACAATGTGGTTTTATTTGCTGCAAGTAGGCTTCTTTTTAGGACTTTTATTCTTATCGTTTTTCTTTAGCCGACGTGGTAAATATTCCAAAATATCGTTTGTACTCACATTCATTACAGTCATTTCATTTTTTGAATTTTTGGCTTGGCTCATCGAGCCTTATGTTGAAAATGCAGCCAATGGGGTAGCCATTTTTAAATTGGGGATGAATATCTTGCTGGCGCTTTCGCTTTCGCCCATCGAGCAACTATTGCGTAGGCTCTTAGGCAGCTCCGAATCATACACTACCGTAACCAAAAAAACCACCGAAACCACCCCCAAAACAGCCCGAACCGGCAAACGGGAAGGAGCTAACTAATCTTGCTGATTTATCGTTATGGACATGTTGCCATTCTACTAAAAACAAAGTTTACTGAATATGTATTTTACCACCAAATTAGAAATTGACCTAACCGGCGCCAAAAAAATAGAGCCTGTCAAGCCCAAATCTTTTTTCAAAAAACTGGTGAGCAACCTTAGCTCAGGCGCTAATACAACGATGGAAGACCACGAAACTTTTTGCGCCATCACCATCTTGCAACAGTTTGCTTCCATTTTCAAGTTGCTCGAAATCGACAATATCATCCGTTTAGCCAAAGACAATACAGACTTTTACTTCGATAAAGAAGGCAAAGAAGATGACGTAAGCAACGCCTTCGAGCATTTCAACGAATTACATAAAAACAAAGATAAGGTGATGTTCAAACACCTTTATTTGGTATTAGAGCATAAACAAGGCAGTTTCGATTATTTAGTTGAAATTCAAGTAAACCGCATCCATAAAGTAGGCGAGTTTCCCATTACAGTTATCATCAATGGCATTTTTAACCAGTTTGAAATCAAAAATAACCAATTGTATGAGGTGGTAGCACTCAAAGAAAAAATGCAGTCGATATTCAAAGACCAGACCACTTACGATGCACTCATACAAAGCTTAGAGCAAGAATTTATAAAATTTACTACCCAAATCAGCCACGCCATCGAGCAACACATTGGCGTCAACGAAGTAAAACTCGATTTTCATCAAAATATTATCCGCCCAAGGCAAGCCGTAGAACGCCCCGAAGAAATCTATTTTTACCGATCTGCCGACTTGGAGCCTATTTTTCACGGCTATTATGGCTTTGATAAAGAAATTTATTACGCTTGGCATTGGGCCATACTTTGCTTCGAAAATAATATCGTAGTGCGCAATGTTTACTTGGTCAACGAACGCGGCGGATTGCTGTATGACTGTACCAACAAAACCCTGGCAGCGCAGCACCGCCACTTGCTTGAACCGGGCATCGATTTCGATACAATGGTTACCGCTGCCGAAGAGGAAGGCGAAGACGAGAAAACCCCCAAAACTCTGTTTTCTTTCAGTAAAATTATGATGAGCGACAACAAGTACTTGGAAATGGGCGAAGCTCCTGACCAATACTCATTTGAAGCACCCAAAGACCAAAGCCAGTAAGGCTCAATACATCCATACGGTTTTTGCTTACCACCAATTTTCCTTCTAAAATGCCCACACAACGCATTGCAGGCGCAACACTGAACCAAACACCCATCCAATGGGAAACTAACTTTCAACTCATCCAAGCGGCCATCCAACAAGCCCAAAACGAAAAAGTAGCCATTCTTTGCCTGCCCGAGTTGTGCATTACGGGTTATGGATGCGAAGATTTGTTTTTAAGCCAATGGATCTACGACAAAGCCTTAGATTACCTGCTCAAAATCAAGCCTTTATGCCAAAATATGATTGTCGTCATCGGCTTGCCTATGCGCTTCCACGAGCAATCATACAACTGCGCTTGTGTAATTGCCAATGGCGAGATAGTGGGCATCACGGCCAAGCAGTTTTTAGCCCTCGATGGGGTACACTACGAACCCCGCTGGTTTAAAGCTTGGAAACCCGAAGAAGTAGATTTCATCGAAATAGAAGGGAAACAATACCCTTTCGGGGATATT
>DMHB01000386.1 GCA_003449595.1 Microscillaceae bacterium
GGCAATTTCAAGCGCTTAGACTTAGGAGTCAATGCTTATATTTCTCCTTTGTTGGTAGGGCTTTGGTATCGTTCTGTGCCCATTTCGCCCAATGATGCCGGCGCTATTGCAGTCATTTGTGGCTTCAAATACAAAATTTTCAACTTCCTTTATAGCTACGACTACCCTGTAGGCCGTTTGGCTGTGGCAGGCGGCGGCGCACACGAAATTGGCATCAGTCTCAACTTTGATACACGTCCTGATGCCAAATTGTATAGAAAACGCAAGCGGATTGAAATTCCGAAATTTCCCTCGCTGATTGATTAATTAATTAATCATCCCGCCAAGGGGCAAAGTTTTATTCTTGTCCTTTGTTGCGCATTTTTACAAACTCGGTGTAGCGCCGTGCGATGGCTATGCCAAATCCCAACATCAGCACCAATGTACCTATCCAAAGAATGTTGATCAAAGGTTTTTCCATAGCCTTCATCACAATATAATCCTTTTGGGAAGTGTTGACCCCAAACACAAACTGGGTGTTGGCGGGGCTTTTTTCGTCGGGTTTCACGTTGAGCAGAGTAATTTTAAGCCCCAATTCTTCGATGATTTCCGGCTCACGGCCAATCATTTCGTTTTTGATATAAAACTTGGGTTGCGCTTGGTAGGTACGATTTTCGCCCAAAATTTTCAAATTGGCCTTCATTCCGGCCTCTTGGTTGCCGGTTAGTTGCAGCAGCTCGTCAGAACGCAGCGGTTCGATGGCTTCCAAAACAGCCACATAGTCGTTTACAAACAAGGTATCTTTGATTTTCACCGTAAACTCTTCGGTTTTACTCCAGTTGCGCTCGGCGGTAGGGTCGGGTATCGACGAAACGTGGGTGTATAAATCTCGTCCCCAAAAGCGGTGAATGTCGGGCGAGGCTATCAAGCCCATCGAGGGGTTGACTTGGGCGCGGGGAAAGAGTTGGAAAATACGCCCGTTAGCATCGCGGTATTCTACTTCATAATAAGTGTTTTCGGGCAAAATTTGAATTTTCTGCCCTTTGGCAAAATACTTCTTGCCTTGGTAGCTAATGTCTTCTTTGGCGATTGCCTCGAACTTAGAACCACCCGGCAGCAATTTGTTTTTAGGGATATAGCTCGGGAAACCATAGGCTTCTAAGCATAGTCCGCGATAAGTTACCTGATATGGAGGCATTGTAATAGGTCGGTTCAGCCAAAGCAAGACATTTTCTTCATTCATTTCCTTTGAAAACTCTTTGGAATAAACCAGCCCCGAGGTGTTGAGCGAAATCACCCGCGAGTAGCCCGATGAGAATAAAATGCCTATCAACATCATCGCCAAGCCGATGTGTGCCACTGAGCCACCGGCTATTTTGATGTTTTTATTTTTGAGGATATTCCAAAAAACAGCCAAATTGGCCGTAATGGAATAGACCGAAGTGGTCAGCAAGATGATAAAAATGAAATTGTGGATGCCCGAAACAGCCATCAAAGCCGCTGTGGCTAACAAAGAAATAAGTACCGGTGTCATCAATACTTTGACCAGCTCGGCTTTGTCCATTTTATTCCACCAGAAAAACTGCCCGGTGCCCGACAACACACCCACCAGCACAGCGCCCCAAAGCTGAATTTTGGTGTAATGAGAGATAGGATCGGCAGGAAGGGCGATGTTCGATACAAAGCCAAAAGACTCAATCAGGGCATTGTAAACCGGAATGGAGGTGGTAAACAATACCTGAAAACTCGCCAAACAAAGCACCGTAGCACCTAAAAAAATCCAAAACTCACGCGAGTACATCGATAGTTCTTGTTGGCTGGTTGGAATGCTTTTCCATCGGCGTATCAATAGAAACATCGACAAAATCGTGAAAACCAATAAATAAACCAGCAACTGGCCGGAAAGCCCTAAGTCAGTAAACGAATGAACCGACGCATTGCCTAAAATACCGCTGCGGGTAAGAAACGTAGCATATAAAATCAGGATAAATGTGCCGATAGTCAAAATGATGGCAGCTTTGAGGGCAGTACTACTATTTTTGAAACTAATCATCGTGTGGATGGCAGCCACCAGCACCAACCAAGGCACATACACCGCGTTTTCGACAGGGTCCCAGTTCCAATAGCCGCCAAAGTTCAAGGTTTCATAAGCCCAATAGCCGCCCATCAAAATTCCTAAACCTAATACGGCTGCCGAAAACAAGGCCCAAGGCAGTGCCGGACGTACCCACTCTTTGTATTTTTGCTGCCAAAGCCCCGCCATACAATAAGCAAAAGGCACCAAGGTAGTGGCAAAACCCAGAAACAAGGTGGGCGGGTGAATTACCATCCAGTAGTTTTGCAACAAGGGATTAAGCCCTTTGCCGTCTTCGGGCACAAAATTGGGGTTCATCTGAAAAATCGGAATGTTCATCACCTCGCGCATCAGCACAAAAGGCGAACTGCCAATTTTAACCTGGAAAATAACCACGCCTAAAATCATCGAAGTCAGGAAACACTGTACTGCCGTAAAAACAGCCATCAGCGGATTTTCCCAATATTGGTTCACAGCCATCAACACCAGGCCTAAACATACGTGCCAGAAAATCCACAACAGAAAACTACCTTCTTGCCCTTCCCAAAAGCAAGAAATCATATAATAAACCGGTAAGTTGTTCGATGAATGACTCCACGCATAGTGGTATTCGTAGCGGTGCAGGTAAATGATGGAAAACAAACTGACTATGACCGCAACTACGGCCAGCGCGTGGATATAAAAGTGTATTCTGGCAAATTTATTCCAGCTTTGTTGCTGAGGCAATAGGCTTTGCTGTTGCGCCAGCGTAGCTTTCCAATACCCAAAAGTAGCCAAAAAAGCAGACAGAAACGCCGTAATGACTGCAAAATGCCCGACGTTGCCAAGTAATAAATTCATAGGATTTGTGTTCTTGTGAATAAGCAGGCAAAGTTAGCCTAATTCGATACAATATTCCAACAGCCTGTAAAACACAAGTGTTTTTGGCAACTATTCCAAAAAACGACTTATTTTCGCACTCAAAAAAGCTTTTATGCGCTCAATTGCTCAGCTACTTCCTTTTG
>DMHB01000352.1:0-11001 GCA_003449595.1 Microscillaceae bacterium
TTGTTTGAGCCACAGGTCTGAAGATCTGTGGTGGTGGGGGCTTACTGTTGTTTGTGTCGATTCATATCATCTCTGGCTTTCTAATGTGTTTTTTCCAACATTGTATGCATAAACTGCTGCTGGTAAATATTGTATTTGAATATTGTTAAATTCCTTTATTCCTGATTTGTCAATGGAGGTTACTAATGCCTGCTTTAGTTTATTTTCTTCACAAAAAGAAGCAAGGCTCTTTAATTCATTCGGTGCTTCAAAAAATCGGTTACTCCATTTAATTTCTACAGCCCAATCAGGTCTGTTTGTTTTTCTACTAATATTGACCAGGTCAACTTCTCCATTTTTCCACCTTGCATAGTAGGGAATGAATGAAGTCCGTTGCATCCATTGACTAAATATGGCAGTTTCAACAATTGATCCCATACCGTCAGATTCTGCTGTAAGTGGTGCAAACAATGCACTTCTTAAACTTGGATTCGTAAGATAAATTTTAAAGAAGTTTTCTCGTTGGAAACGTCCTGCTTTTTGGTCAACACGTTTTACTCTATGAACTAAAAATGCAGCTTCTAAGTATGACAAATATTGTTTTAGAGTTTTCTTGCTAACACCACTACTTTTGCTTAATTCATCAATGCTACATTCTTGTCCACTATTCCAAGCTATTGTTGTAAAAAGGGAATTTAACTCCTGAACATCCTGTATTCCGTATAGTCCTGGCAAATCTCTAAGCAAAACTTTGTCAACAATGTCGGCTCTCATAAACCTGCTGGGATTACTTTGTATTTCTTGGTTGAATATTACTTCAGGATAACCACCGAAATTCACATAATTTATAAAGTGTTTGTTTAATTCGGAGATGTTTGTAGTTGAAGAAAAAACAGCAATATTCCCTTTCCAATTGATTGTGTCTGCCTTAATTAATGCGCCTAAATTTTTGAGATGAATAAATTCATAGAATGTTAAAGGAGGAAGCATAAAATCAGTAAATCGTCCTGCGCCACTTTCATTGCTTTTTAGTTTTAATGCGGCAGCAGCCGAACCACTTGCTATAAATTTTGTATTGTGGTAAACATCAACCAATGTTTTTAAATGGACTTCCCATTCTTTTAGATATTGAATTTCATCAAAGAATACATACCATCCATTTGAATCGCTATCTCCAGTAGCTTTTTTTGCCATCGTAAATAGCTCGTCAAGTGGTATGTTATTATAAATCGGCGTTTCGATTGACGCATACAAAATTTTCTGAGGTGATACACCTTCTGAAATTAGTTGTTGAATAGTGTGATAAAGCATAACCGTCTTTCCAACACGTCTTGGCCCCATTAAAACAGTCGCTCTGTGAACGGTTGTGTTTTTTACCAAAGGGTAGAACAGATTGAAATACAGTCTGGGCTTGAATGATTGGTAATATCCATCTAAGCTGCCAGTCGCCCACCAAGGGTTTTCAAACTGAAGTCTTGCTATGATTTGTTCTTCTGAAAAAGGATTTAATGCCATAATGGAAGCAAATATATAAAATAAGGTCAAATAAAAAACCTTATTTGCTTAAAAAATATCTTTTAAGTTTTTTTGTATGATTTAAGTGGCTTAAATGACCTCTTCCGCCATATCAGCTGTTCTTTCACCTTAACACAAGAAAGTATTTCTATCGCTACTCATCCACCTCAAAAACCACAAAACCTATCCAATTTTAAAATCAGATAGGTTTGTTTATATCAGAAGCTACAAGCCCTACTCAAACAAATCGGGTTGTTCTTTGGTGATTTTTTGATGTAAGGGCTGAAACTGAAACCATCCGGCCAAGGGATTGCCCAACTCTTGGGATGTTTTTTTAGCCGTAGCGTGGTCAATCAGGGTAGGTTTGTTGCCGGTGGCTTCGGCCAACAGCTGGGCTTGGCAGCTACGCTCCATCGTGATAAACCACCAAGCGGCTTCTTCTACGGTTTTGCCAACGGTCAGCAGGCCGTGGTTGCGCAAAATGGCGGCTTTGCGGCTGCCCAAGGCTTGCGCGATGCGCTTGCCTTCGTCCAATTCATTGACAATGCCCGTGAAGTCGTCAAACACGGCGTGGTCTTCATAAAATGCGCACGCATCTTGGGTAATGGGGTCGAGCATACGCCCAAACGAAGCCCAAGCTTTGCCATAAATTGAGTGCGAATGGGCTGCGGCTATCACATCGGGGCGGGCTTGGTGTACCTGCGAATGGATGGCAAACGCAGCACGGTTCACCATTTTGTGCTTGCCTTCCACGATTTCGCCGTGGTGGTTGACCAGCACCAAATCAGACACCTTGATATGGCCAAAATACAAGCCAAAGGGGTTTACCCAAAAGCAGTCTTCACGCTCGGGGTCGCGCACGGTGATGTGGCCTGCTACGCCTTCGTCGAAGCCATACAACGAAAAAAGCCGAAAGGCTGCCGCTAATTGTTGTTTGCGGTATTGGCGCGTTTCGGCGTGGGTGCTAAACTGAGGCGGGCCTCCCACTTGTGCGGCTACCGATTTTTGCACTTCACTAAGTTCTTGTGTTTCCATATACTTCTTGTTTTGTTTTCTGCTAAAATCTGTATCTATCCAAGAAAATTACAAAATAAACTTGAAAAAAAAGCAGCCCGAAATTTTTTTTTCCAATTTTGACAAACTGATGAATTATTTTGCCTTTTTCGTGTTAGATACGTTGTTACATAGTGGCCTCATACAACCAATTCATTTTTTTTGATACTGAAAAGCCTGTTTTTTTGATGGAAACCTTGGATCAAGTTATTTTTACCAAAATATTCAAAATTGCACCTGAGCCTATTTTTATTACTAATTTATCAGGTATTTTTTTATTTGTCAATGCATCGATGGCCAAATTGTTAGGTATTGACAACGCCGACGATTTAATAGGCCAAAGTGAGTATGATTATTTGCCGGAAGAAAACAAGTATTTCTTAACAGAAAAATTACTCGAAATCAAGCAAAATCCCCATACCATCCAAACCATTCTCAAGAAAATGAAAGCGCAAGACGGGCGAATCGTCGAGGTAGAATCGGTGGCTACAGGCATTGTCAGCGGCAATCTGATTTACCGGGTGGTTTTTGCCCGCGATATGCACCTGAGGCGGTCTTTGGAGTACGCACTCGACCTGCGCGAAAAGAACCTACGGCAAATTTCTTACCTCAATTCCCACGTAATTCGCAAACCGGTAGCCACCATCTTAGGACTTATCAGCATCATCGATAAGGCAAACTTAGCAGACCCCCACAATGCCGAATTGTTGTCGCTTTTAGAAAAAACAGTACACGAGTTAGATAGCATCATCCATCAAATCAACCAAAATACGCAAGCCTAAAACAAGTACCTCACAAAACAAAAAACCTTCCGATGTAGCCAACAAGGGAAGGTTCGACAAGGCAAAAAAGGCTCAAAAAAGGTTCGCCTTAATAATTCACCGTTTGAAATTCGTATTTCTTGGTGATTTCATAAATCTCCAACAAAGGCTTCATAAACTCTTCCAAATCGTTGACACACAACTGACTGGCCGCGTCGCACAAAGCTTTGGCAGGGTCGGGGTGGGTTTCGACGAATACTCCATCTACACCGGCAGCCACTCCGGCACGCGAAAGTGTAGGCAAAAACTCGCGGGCACCGCCTTTGGCATCCGCGCTCGGAATGCCGTACTTTCGGATGGCGTGGGTAATGTCGAACACCACCGGATAGCCAATTTGGTTGAGGTGGTAAAAACTGCGCGGATCAACAATCAAGTCGTTGTAGCCAAATGTATAGCCACGCTCAGTCAGAATGATGTTTTCGTTGCCGGTGCTCCGGATTTTTTCTACCGGATGCTTCATATTTTCGGGGGCTAAAAACTGCCCGTGTTTCAAATTGACCACCTTGCCGGTTTTAGCCGCAGCCACTACCAACGTTGTCTGCATACACAAATAAGCCGGAATTTGGATGATGTCTAACACCTCGCCGGCGGCAGCTGCTTGGTCGGGATAGTGAATATCGGACAAAATCGGAAATCCAAAATCTTGCTTGATGCGTTGCAAAACCTTGAGCCCTTCGTCCAAACCCGGGCCGTCATAATATTTTACAGAACTGCGGTTATCTTTCTGAAAAGATGATTTATAAATCAAGGGGATTTGTAAGCGCTCGGAAACTTCTTTGAGCTTTTCGGCGGTGCGCAGCATAATGCTTTCTTCTTCAATCACACAAGGGCCTGAAATCAGGAATAGCTTGTCGCTGCCGCAAGAAATATTGCCTACTTGAACTTTTTTGTTGGACATACAACTTTGGAATAAAATAGATTTAAAAGAACTTTGTATCGATAGGCAAATATACGAAAACTTATGGGCTAAGGTGCTTTGGCATTCAGCCTCGAACAAAAACAATGGCTACATCAATACAGTGGATCATTTGGCGTGTGGGCTTGTGGGTGCTTGTGGGCAATGCGTTTTACCCCTTGGCTGCCCAAACCCCCACCGACTACAAAACCTTACAAGCTGAAATCAAAACCTTCAAGAAAAACCCTTGGCTGTACGACTCGCTCAAGCAGCGGTTAGTGTTTTTGGAAGAAAGCATTTTACAAGAATCGGGCACTAACCAACAGTTGCTACAAGTAAAAGACCAGCAACAGCGCCTTATCGACTCGCTGCGCAATGTAGTGGCTGCGCAAAACCAGCGCCTACTCGACCAACAGGCGTTTATCCAAACCTTGCAGCAAGACCTGATTACCCAACAAAATACCCAGCAAATGCTGGAACAGCAGCAACGCCAAGCAGGACTTTGGTATGTGGTTGTGGTGCCGGCTACTCGCCCCGAAACCCCAAAAACACACCTACTGGCCGACGACAACCGGGCCTTCGAGGCGTTGGCCTTGGGCTATTTCAAAGACCAACCCAGCGCTTGGGCTTACCGCCAAACCTTGGGCGAAGCCTCCGTTCACCTTTGCAGGGATGGGGCAGCCGTGCAAATCTATGGTGATTGGCGCGATTGGATGGATGTGCCCGACACGACGCTGGCCGCAATGAAGGCCACCTTAGACAAAGAACACAAAACCAAGGGCACCGAATATTCGCAAGAAGAGCACCGCCAAAAGGGCATTGTACAACGCACCGGGCGCGCTCGGGGCACCGACCACGAGATTTTCCTGACCGACTTGCTTGCCGGTAACCTCCCTAACCGCTTCGCCCTGTCGCATAGCCTGAGCGAGGTTTTTCAAAAGGCCGAGTTTCACGATATTGGCGCTGCCATCGACAAACCCGCCGACGAATGGGGCGAAGCCGATGCCCCCATGACCCACGATTTGTACTACAACGTGGCTGTTAAATTCGGACTGAAAGTAACCGCCCACGACCTCAACGAGCCTGATATGCTGAGCAATGGCGAGCCGATGGATTTTGTAGATCGCTATGAGCGCAAAGTGGCCGAAGGCAGCAAAAAACCGTATCCTTTTGCGGTACACGCCGTGCCGCTTTTGATTAAATCTTTGGACGATTTGGGCATCAAGCCCGGCACAACGCCAATCATTTTGCGCGCTGCCAACTCGATTGATATTTATTATGACAATGCCCAAAAAACAGCCCACTTCAAAGGCATCGCGCAAAGCGCCCAAAACAGGGCTTTGCTCTATATTTTCAACACACAGATTTTGTACAAACCTGCACAAAGTCTTTGGTTTACCCGATTGGGCACCATCGCAGAGGGGTTTACTACGGAAGGTAATGTGCCGGTTGACTATTGGCAAAAGCACAAACACGAGCGCAACAACAGCAATGCTTACCGCTTGGATCAATAAATGAAATTTGAACATTCCGATAAAAGCTAAAACAGATTTTTGCGTTAAGCCTTTGTGTTTCGCTTACTTTTTTAGCTATTGTGTATGCCCAAATCATTACTGTTATTTGCTTGTTTTTGGCTTTTTTTGACCGCCCTCCGGGCGCAAGATTTGAAAGCACTGCGCCAAGAAGCCAAGGCGCTCCAAAAAAATCCGATGGCCTTGTGGGACTACCAAACCAAAGCCGCCCAGTTGGAAGAACTTCAGCAAAGCTACGCAGCCTTGCTGCGCAACGACTCTATCGCGCAAGCGCGCTATGCAGCCTTGCAAGCCAAGCTCGAACAAACGAACCAAGCCCTCGAAGAAAGCCAACGACTACAACAAAGCCAAGCCACCAAAATTCGCAGCGCCGGGCTGAAATACCAAGTGGTGGTGCGCTTGCCCAACTCAACCCCCGGAATGCTTCTTTTGGGCGACCCAAGCCCGCAAGACCCAAGCCAGTTGACTTGGGCTTATGCCGTGTCGAAAGAAGAGGCGCAAAACATACAACAAGCTTTCGCGCAAAGCGAAATTATCTTGTGTAGGGATGGAATACCTTTTAATGCTGAATTGGCCAATGATTTTACCGATTACATCAATGAGTCGGAAGAAGCCAAACAGCAAATTCGCGAAAGACTGAACCGCGAACACAACAACAAAGGCACCGAAGCCGCCCAAGCACGCCAACGACAAACCGGCATTATCCAACGAACAGGACGCGCCCGGGGCACTGATCACGAAATTTTTATTGCAGATTTACTTTCCGGCAATATTTCGCCACTTTATCCGCTGACGGCTTCTTTGAAAGATGTTTTTCAGGGGGCTGAATTTCACGACATTGGCGCTTGTGTCGATAAACCCGACGATGGCAACGACAATGGCGATGCCCCGATGACCCACGATTTCTATTTCAATGTGGCTGCCAAATTTGGGTTAAAAGTAGTAGCCCACGATTTAAACGAAAGCGGATGGACTTCTAACGGTCAGCCGATGGATTTTATAGACCGGTACAACCGCAAGGTAGCCGCTGGCAGCAAAGCGCGCTATCCGTTCGAGGTACACGCCATCCCGCCGGTGATTACCAGCATAGAGGAATTAGGCTTGTCGTTGGCCGACGAAACGCCCCTCATCTTACGCGCCACTAACGCCATCGATATTTATTACGACGCGTCGCAACGCGACCAACATTTCAGAGGCATCGTAGAAACAGGCATCAAACGGCCTATTTTGTATATTTTCAACAACCAGATTTTATACAAGCCGCGCTTTAGCTCCTTCTTCGAGCGAATTGGCGTAGTAGGCGATGGTTTTACCAACGAGGGCAATGTGCCTACTTCGTTTTGGAAAACCAACAAACATACCCGTACCTCGCTCAATGCTTACTTTTTGCAGAAATAATTTTTTTTCAAAATCCAAGGGAGCAAACCACCAGACTCTGTCTGTCTTTGTAAGTATTGGCAAAAGTTTTATCTTGTCGCCATCATTCGGGGCTTATCGCCTACCATACACACACTTGCTTACTTTGAACTATGGAAAAAACAACAAATCTACACACAAATTTATCTCAGAAAGTAACTGAAAATCAATTATTTATCTATTTCCACTTGGCTATTACTTTTGTCAATGTGGCCGTGTTGGCTGCGCCCATTCCTGGGGTGCAAGGATGGAAATTAATGGGCTTGGTAGTGCTTTATAATGTAAGCCTGCCCTTGTTGGCTCGGTATGCCGGACTGGATCATTGGTGGTCGATGTGGACATTTTTGCTGCCGCTGAGCGTGTTTCAGGTGTTGCCCGATTGGTTTCTTTCGCGTGTATTGGATGTGCTGGTTTTTCCTGCCGATGGCTCTTGGCGCATTGGCACGGTGTCGGCATATATGGCCGGAATGTGGGTAGTGCCAATGTTTTTAGTCCTCTACGGGGCGCATCATAGCCCACGGAAGTGGCAATATAGCGCAGCCGCGCTGCTGGGTTTATTGATTTTTGGTGCTTCGGAAGCCACCAGCTACACCATTTTAGGCTCTTGGTACGCGCAAAAAGTATGGATTATCCAACACGTCGCTATTTATGTTCTTTTGCCCGAAGCCTTGTTAGGCTTGGCAGGATTTTACGCTTGGCAACAGGTGCAGCATAGTTCGTGGGGCAAAAAAATAGTGGCTGCACTGATGGTGAGCTTGGTTTATACCGGTGCATTGGCGGTAAGTTTCTTGCTGATCGAACGGTTTTGATACAACAACTGGACACTTTATTAACCTGCAAATAGCTGTAAACCAAACAGTTAGCCTGATTGGCATAATAGTTGAAGTTCGGGTAGGTAAATTCCTTTACTATGCGTACTATACAGCATTCAACTACCACCCAACCTTACTTCCAACTCATTCCATTTACAGCATCGAATATTATTTATGCACAGTGGGCTATCCCTATGCAAATTCCTGATGCGGAATGGCGGGAGTCGGTACTCCTTTTTTTGCAAGCCATCCGTTCGCAACAGCCCCAAAGCCTGTTGATCGATTTACGCAACTCTAATTTTGTGATTCGCCCGAGTTTACAAACCTGGCTTGCCGAACAAATAGGTTTGGTGTGTCGTGAGTTGGGCATCAGCCAAGTAGCCGTACTTAAAAGTCATCATTTTGTAGCGCAGGTTTCGCTGGAGCAAACCCTTCGGGCACAAACCTCCCGCTCAACCAAGGTCAAGATGTTTGACGAAGCAGCCATCGCCCACCAATGGCTTTCGCAAGCCTAAGCCAAAGAAAAAGCTTACCTTTGTCGAAAATTTTAAATTTCTATGAAAGGACAGGTAGAAGAAATCAATATTAAGGTGATGTTAGACAAGAATAACATCTGTCAGAAGATTTTTTGGGAGGCGAGCAATTCTCCCGATGATGGCATTAGCGAATCGAAAGCTTTAGCGCTCTCTCTTTGGGACAGCCAAGGACGAGGCACCGCCAAAATTGACCTTTGGACACAAGATATGGATGTGTATGAAATGAAGCGGTTTGTGATTGAAACCATCGCCGGCTTGGCCGATACTGTGCGTTTGGCCACCGAAGACGATGTAATGGCGATGGAACTCGAAATTTTGGCGCAACAAATGGGGCGCAGGCTTGAAAAAGAGCTGCAAGCAAACAAATAAACTATATTTCTACGATGAATAAATGCTTTTTAACCTTTGCGTTGATGGCATCGTTAGCGCTGGGTGTTTTCTCGGCCAAAGCCCAAGAAACCAGTACACACGAAGCCAAAATCAAACAAACAGTACTCAATTATTATGAAGGCTATATTTATGCCGATTTGGGCAAATTGGCTTTGGCCTTCGATACCCTGGCAGGGCATATGAAGTTTGTAAAAGCCGAAGCCGACCAAGCCGAAAAAGTAGGCGTGATTCCGGCTAACGAGCTAATCAAACGCTGGGCAGGGCGCGGCGCGTTCACTGCCGAACAAATCGCGCAAAGCGGGTACAAAATTGAAAGTTTAGACATTTTGGACGACAAGCTGGCGATGGTCAAAATCGCCCTGCAAGCTGCCGATAAGTCTTACGTAGATTACTTGGCCTTGTACCGTGTAAACGAAGAGTGGAAAATTGTGAACAAAGTTTTTGTGCAGCGCTGACCACCCTCGGCTACTACACTAAATACTGGCTGTAAGCATCTATTTTTGCTTGCAGCCTTTTTGCTATGGGTGGGTTTGCCTGATGCAGCGCCTCCCAAATCTGCTTGGCTTCTTCTTGGTATCGCTGGCGTTTGTCCAGTTGCCAATGAGCCGGTGGAGCTTGTAAATTCGTAATCCGATCGGCCATTTTGACAATACAAACCTCGGGCGAGTGGGTCACGATGCGGGTGAGGCTGTCGGCCATTTGCTCGGTATGAGGCAACTCAGGATTCTTGGTGAGGGCTTTTACTCCGGTGGCGATGGTTTGCCCAAAGTGCGTGTGCAGTTCTTGTTCTTTCGCAGGGGTATCTTCCAATACATCGTGTAGCCAGGCGCATAGCACCGCCTTTTCGATGTCGAAGGGGTTGTTTTCGTGCCAAGTAGCCCATACTTCGGAAACAACCTGGCTTAAATGTGTGAGGTAGGGCAGTTGGGTGCCGGGTACCGTTTGTCCTTGGTGTGCTTTGGCGGCATACCAAATGGCTTTTTGGAAAAGATCGGGGGTAGTCGTCATAAAATAAATCAGTTAGTGAGTGTGAATAGGTGGTAAGGTAATTAAAAATTGCAAAACTGTTCAATAAGTTTTTGCGCCGGTTGATGACCTAACGTCAACGCTTGTTGCCAGTCACCGCAGGCTTCTGTCTCGTCGCGCAAGCCTCCCCTTGCATAGCCTCGACCAATATACGCTGGGGCATACTGTGGATTTAAAGTCAAGACTTGTGAAAAATCATCATAAGCTCCTCTAAAATCTTTCAGTTCATTGCGCAATACCCCACGGTTGTAATATGCCAACAAATATTCAGGGTCTAAACAAATCGCCTCGTTATAGTCTTGTAGTGCCACTTGTTTGGCCATCTTTTGACGATTTCCAGCCCGGATGTACCCTCTGAAAAAGTAGGCTTCGGCATTTTTGTGATTCAATACAATAAGTCGATCACATTGCTCCAGAGCCGCTTCTGTTTGCTCTTGGTGAAGCAGCGCCATTATCAAATCCCGTTGCAAGGTTTTGTTTGCAGGAAGTTTTTGCAAGCTGCGGCGAAGCAGTTCCTCTGCTTGCTTGTACTTTTTTTGTTCAAATAACACTTGTGCTAATGCACTCTGGGCATCGATGCGGGTGCTATCTAATCGTAATACTGCTTCAAAATCAGCTTGCGCCAGTCGCCATTCTTGTAAGTTATCATAAGATAGCCCTCTGTTGTAACGAGCTGCAACTTGGTTAGAGTCTATTAGAATACACTGCGAAAAAGCCTCGATGGCGGCAGCAAATTTCTTAGTCTTGTAAAAAGTTAATCCTTTTTCAAATTGCTCTTGGTAATGATTATTTGCCCCACAAGCCCCCAAGAAAAAACAGAGAGATAAAATACTAACTATCTTGCTCATTTTGGATAGCTTGTATTGCTGCAATACTTAGGTTAGTAACAGCTACGATTTGCTCAAGTGGCAGGTTCAATTCCAACATACGAATTACCATCTGCTTTTGGCTTTCAATAATTCCTAAGTTTTTGCCTTGCTCTATCCCTTGCTGTATGCCTTGTTCTATCCCTTGCTGTATGCCTTG
>DMHB01000352.1:11314-11476 GCA_003449595.1 Microscillaceae bacterium
CTATCCCTTGCTGTATGCCTTGCCTAACACCTTCTTCTAACGCTGTATCAATACTATTTTTAATATCTCGGTAATACTTCAACTTGCCTTCATCGTATAATAGCTGGCTCAAAAAATCAATCAACAAATCTTTATTCGACTCTTCGCCAAAAATACGCTTAA
>DMHB01000197.1 GCA_003449595.1 Microscillaceae bacterium
TTAATCAATTCTTGGATAAGTACGGTTTTACCAACACCGGCACCACCAAACAAACCAATTTTTCCTCCCTTGGCATAGGGTTCGAGCAAATCGATAACCTTGATACCTGTGTAAAGCACTTCGGTAGAGGTAGAGAGATTTTTAAATTCAGGCGCTTGTTGGTGAATAGAGTACTTACCGGTAGCCTTGGGCTGTGCTAAGCCATCGATGGCTTCGCCTACTACATTGAATAGACGGCCTTTGATGGTTTCGCCGGTAGGCATTGAAATGGTTTCGCCGGTATCAACTACCTGCATACCTCTCTGCAAACCTTCGGTACTATCCATGGAGATGGTACGTACACGATCTTCGCCTAAGTGCTGTTGGCACTCTAATATCAATTTTTGGCCATTAGACTTGGTAACTTCAAGCGCATTGTAAATTTTGGGCAATGAAGCACCTCCTGAAAAACTCACGTCAACTACAGGGCCGATAACTTGGACTATTTTACCAATATTTGACATTTATATTTGTATTTGGGTTTAAATCTTTGTCGAAATCAACTTTAATTTTCTAATTCAGGCGCAAACTTAAAGTTTTTCTTTGAAAGTTGTATCTTTTTTTTTACTTTTCTTAAAGGAATTACTCACAGATTTTATCTTATTTGCTGGCAAAAGTTTTGCTGTTATTTCACACACCATTTTTACCTAATTCACTACACGTATGGATATTACCTACCTTCTTATTTTCTTGGTTGCTAATTTGGTACCTGCCGATATGATGCAGTGCAAACTCGAAGTAAAAAATGGCCAACAGCCTTCAGAAATCGTCTTGATTAGGCAAGGGGGGGCTTGGCATTTTGACGAAAGCGTAAAGCAGAAAGTACAGTTTATGGTGCGCAACAGCCAGGTCATTACAATGTTTCCGGATGGGACACTCGAAAAACATATGGTGGATGATATTTTCCAGCTACAAGGCATTGATTGGCCTAATATTCAGGTCTTAAACCCCAACGAGTTTTTATCAAATGAGATGACTCCTGTCAAATTTACTAAAAACGGCAACCGTATAACCATCGAACAACCCAAAGGCTCCTTGGAATCCTTGGGCGCTTTCGAATTGAGCTGGTAGGTGTGGAATATCTACTGACATCTTTCTTTATAAATTCTCTTTCAATTCTTTCAATAAATACTATTTTATGAGGTGGCTCATTAAAGTTTTTGGCTATTTCGGGGTTTTTATCATCAGCGTTTTACTATTGTTCAGCCTTTATGTCATAGCAAAGGCGACCATTTTGTATAGCGCCTTGACACCTGAACACCTTGCCCAAAAAACAGCCTATTTGAAAAAAGTGAGCTTGCTTCCGCGAAACGAGCGCCCTAATGTGGTTATTATTTATTTCGATGACTTGGGTTACGGCGATTTGAGTAGCTATGGCAATGCGTTGATTCGTACCCCTTGGATGGACAGTATCGCTGGTCAAGGTCTCTTATTCACACGCTTTTACTCTTCGGCTTCGGTTTGCACGCCAGCGCGTGCTGCTTTGCTCACTGGGCGTTATCCTCCGCGACACCATACCCACCGCCATGTTTTTTTCCCGGAAGGTTCGCCAGTAGCTTTTTATAGAAAAGCAAGAGGTCTTCAAAATGCTTTGCCTAAAGACGAAATATTACTGCCGGAAGTACTGCAAGCGGCGGGTTTTCAAACTGCCTTGGTGGGCAAGTGGCACTTGGGCGACAAAAAAGGACACCAACCCAATGATTTTGGCTTCCAAATGTTCTATGGGGTACATTTCAGCAATGATATGAAGCCTTTCCAAGTTTTTCTTAACGACCAGGTAGTGATACCGCCCGACAAAATAGACCAGCGTAACCTTACTGAATTATACACCCAAAAAGCTGTGGAATTTATCAAACTACAAGCCCAAAATCAGCAACCTTTCTTTCTGTATTTTGCGCATACTTTTCCGCACGTACCTCATTTTGTAGCAGAAAAATTCAAAGGCAAATCCTCTGGCGGTTTGTATGGCGATATTGTTGAAGCGTTGGACTACAGCGTGGGCGAAATTTGGCAAACCCTTCGCCAAGCAGGCATTGCCGACAACACGATACTGATCATTACCAGCGATAATGGAGCTGATTTTGGAGGTAGTGCAGGTCATTTCAGGGGGCGTAAACAAGAAGTTTTTGAAGGTGGATTTTTAGTCCCTTTCATTGTGAGTTACCCTGCCAAGATGAAAAAAGCGGCTGTCGTAGAAGACCCGTTTATGGCATTAGATGTGTTTCCTACTTTATTGGAGCTGATGAATATTCCGCTTCCCGACGATAGAACCATAGATGGAAAATCTTTGAGCCAAGTTTGGCTTGGGCAAACCTCCCAATCTCCGCACGAAGACCTGCTTTTTTTTGAACCCTTTAGTGGAAAAATCGGTGCTATCCGGCAAGGAATTTGGAAATATCATACACGCAAACAGAAGTTAGTTCCCAACTTATTTTATCCCCTTCCCAATTTCTTGACTGTTTTTGCCGAGCCTGCCTTGTATGACTTGACCAAAGATCAGGAAAGCCATAACCTCATAGCGCTACAACCGGCTGTAGCCAAACAATTGGAAAATAAAATAGCGGCTGAGGAAGCCGCGTTGCAAAAAAACCAACGTGGTTGGAAATAAATAGACACACTTGTAATTATTTTTTGTATGTTTAAGTATCTACTACTAATCCTTCTAAAGTTGTGGTTGAACTGACGGATGAACAAATTATGCAGCAGGTTTGCCAAGAGCAGACCGAGAAAATGACGTTGTTGTTTGAACGCTACCACGTCAAACTGTATAATTTTTTCTTGAGAAATACAGCCGATGAAGAATTGAGCCAAGACTTAACCCAAAATGTATTTTTGAGAATGTTGAAATACCGTAGTAGTTATAAGATAGGTTCGCCTTTCAAAGCGTGGTTTTATCAAATTGCGCGCAATGTGCAAATCGACCATTTTCGTAAGAAACGGGTAGAAACTTCTCCTTTAGACAAAGTAAATGCCGAGCGAAATATCAAATTAAAAACCGAAGACCACGATTTAGAAAAACAAGAACGCCTGCAAATGTTGCACGCAGCCTTGCAACAACTGCCTGAAGACAAGCGCGAAATTTTGGTTTTAAGCCAGCTCGAAGAAATGGAATACAAACAAATTGCTCTGATTTTGAATATGACTGAAAATGCAGCTCGTGTAAAAGTGCATCGGGCGTTGAAATCGCTCAAAGAAATTTTTGAAAAGAAAATGGGGTAATTCTGCTCAACTACTTTTATGGAACATCACGAAGAAATAGAAATATATTTTACTGAATATTTGCAAGGGACTTTGGCAGAGCCGCAAAAATCTGCCGTAGAATCTTACTTGCAAAATTCGGAAAGCGCCCGCCAATACCTCGAAGAGTTTAAAATGCTGCTCGAAGATTTTGATCAGATGCCTTTGGTAATGCCCCCCAACAAGCTGAAGCAAAATTTTGAGTCGATGTTATCCAAAACGATTCAGGAAGAAAAACAGCGCTTTTCTTTACACCGCAAAGCAGCCAGGGAAATTAGCTTATGGGAAAAACCTGCTTTCAAGTGGAGCGCCGCGGCGGTGGTTGCTTTGCTGCTGGCTTTTGTAGGTGTTTTCAGTATTGGCTTGCTAAATCAGCAAAAAATGAAACAAGAGGCTGCGCAAGCTCCTTCCAAAGAAAGTGAAAAATCTAAAGATCCCGGTGTTTCTATTCCTGAAGAAACCTCTTCACCAACGCAATTATTATCTAAAAATGAAACTACTGAACCACGTAAAGAGGAGAAATTAGATAATTCTGAGGTTGTAGAAGGCCCCTTCTTTCAGACAGCCCCCACTTTTAAAAATTTTGAAAAAGCATTGGCCATCAACGATGCTATGAAACCGCAAACAGAGGAAAATCAAAACGAGCAAATTCTTATCTCTGATGCCGACGCACTTGCTAAAGATAAAAGTAAGATAGAGTCAAAAAAACGCAAAAAAGCTGATTTTGGCGATAATCAAAACACCCAAAGCAATATGGGCCTCAGTCAAGCGCAATATGCAAAGAAGGATATAAACACAAATAGATATGATGCCCAAGAAAGTACGCAAAAGCTTGAAAAAATCTATGCCAACCAAGTCAACGCTACCGAATTAATCCAATTGCTGAACCAAGACCCCTCGCCCAATGTGCGATTGGCCGCCTTAGATGCTTTGGAAGGCACTATGTATGAAACCACGCTGCAAAAAGAACTGATGGCTTCTCTACAAAACCAACAAGCTTCTGCGGTACAAATGGCGATTATCGATTTGTTGATAAAATATGATATTCCCAAAGGCGACCAAGCACTCAAAAAATTGCTCAAAAGCGCCCAGATCCACGAAAGTGTGAAATTATATGCACAACAAGCTTTAAAATTATTTTCTTAATGAAATTGTCAATTTATCAAATCGA
>DMHB01000033.1 GCA_003449595.1 Microscillaceae bacterium
TCCTTTATAGAAAACCAAGTTGTTGATGAAATATTTACCCTGAAAGTGTTGAAGCATTAAATCGAACAATCCTTTCAGTTCGGGCAAAAGATACCAAGAGACTTCAGCAAATAAAATGGCCTCACAATCCTTGTATTGAGCTAAGTTGGCAGCCACATCGACTCTAAAGTCTAAGTGTGGAAAGAGTTGTTTTGCCTTCTCGACAGCAGTTTCAGAAACATCGATACCGATAGGAATCACGCCGGTTTGTTCGTAAATATTTTGCGCATAATAGCCCAGTCCGCTTCCCACTTCTACCAACGAACGGATACCATATTTTTGCAGATGAAAAATACCGGCTTGGCGCGAATAAGGGTTGGGCTGCTTGTCTTGCATCCAAGGCTGATCGAAACGGCGGTACATTTCTTCGAACTGGCCAATAAATTTGCCATCTTTGATTACATAATCGTGGTAAGACTCTTGAGATGATGCCATAGGTTGTAGAAAAAGACTGTTGATAAGATAATGACTATTGATGATTCAGTAAAGATTTGCCGAACACCATAGCAAAAACGTCGGCGTTTTGTTCTACCAAGAAGAAAATGTCTTTGCGGTTTTCTTCTTTATCCACCTCTAACCCGTTGGCAAATACTTTGAAATCCATCACCCGGTTCAACAACAAAACCCGATCGCCTACGCCCTGCTGTTGAAATTTGAAAAGTACGCGCTTGTTGGTAAGATAAAGTGTGCCCTCGCCCACCAAAGTCCAAGTTTTGGTATCGGCAGGGTGCTTTTCTTGGGTAGGTTTACGCCAATATTCGCCTTTCTTGATTTTGATGTTCAACGTAGAGCGTGAGTAAATACGTTGTGGTCGTTCGTTGACCATTTCATACCACTGCGCCTTGGTCATAAATACCACTTGCTCTGACTTAGGAAGGTATATTTCGGTTTCTAAGGCCGGAAGTTGGTCGTTCTCAATTTGCCAAAAGAGTTTATATTTTTCAAAGTTGGCTTTGGTTTTATTCAACAAATTTTTGTCGAGGTTCAAATTATTGGCCAATGCCATCAGCTCGGTTTCTTCGGTAGGGTTGAGCAGAATATCTTCTGTAGCTTGTTGAATGACAGTATTCATCAGTTCGGAGCTGCTATGTTCAAAAATCTTGTCGGCTACTGCCCGAGGAAGTCTGAGGTCATTTTGTAGTTTTTCGATAAATAATTTTTCTTGTTCGTCAAGGTTTTTATCGGCCAACGCCCGTTCTAACTCCGTTTGATAAATCTTGCCTGCCAACTCTTGGTGGGCTTGCTCTACGTCCATATCGGTAAGGCTCAAAATATATTTGAGATGCCTCAGATCGTTTAGCTCGGCTTCTGAAATGTATTTGTCTTCTAAGCAGATTTGCAAATAATCTTTGTAAAGTTTTAAAAGTTCCTTGGCAAATTCTTGGTGTAGAGAAGCACTATACTTCTCGGCAATGTGTTGGATATCGTCGATGGTGATAGAAAGTAAATCCTTCTCTGCCAATAAGTTATTGATTTCGATAATGGCGTTGGGTTTGTACTTTCCGCCCAGCAATTGTCTGAAAATTGAAGTAGGCTTGAGGTCTTTTTGTGAGTAGGCAGAATGTTCCATTTTCTTTCTTCTTCTTCTTAATTTACCGTATGGGTGAGTGGAATGAAACGGCTTATTTGTATAACCGTCATCAACTTACAAATATAGCATTTTTCAGATAAACCGGTTGATTTTACTTTATGTTTTTAGGTAATTTTTTCAGGTACATGCACTGCCCTATTGGCCATAAAATGATAAAGCATCACCGACAGAAAAACAATCCCGATGGCCGAAACCATTCCTCCGGCGATGGAGGCATTCCACCAAACAGCCAAAAAGTAACCCAATACAGCACTGCATAAGCCAAAAACTAATGCCAAGCTTATCATCGTAGGCAAATGATGCGTAAGCAAATAGGCCGAAGCTGCCGGCCCAATCAAGAAAGCAACCACCAAAATCACCCCTACCGATTCAAAAGAAAGCACTGTGCTCAGCGATGTGAGCGCCATCAGGCTATAATGCCAAAATCCTGTCTGAATGCCAATAGATGCCGCATAGGCAGGATCAAAAGTAGTGATTACCAACCCCCGGTAGCCCCAAAAAAGCCAAGCCAATTCGAACAAAAGTAACCCTCCCAATATCCAAACACTCTGTGGCCCCAAAGGCACATTGCCCCAATACAGAAGGCTGAGCGGCACATAGGCTATTTCACCATAAAGCACGCATTCTTGGTCTAATTCTACTTGGTCGGCATAAAGTGTAATAAGCACCACGCCCAGCGAAAACAATGCTGTAAAAGCTATGCCAATGGCTGCATCTAACTGCATTTTGGCGTTTTGGTTAAGGCTTTCAATCAATAAAGTAGTAAACAACCCAAACAATGCCGCAAAAGGAAGCAGCCAAACCGAGTCGCGCTGTTGGGTAAAAAAATAGGCAATCACAATACCGGGCAAAACTGCGTGTGCGATGGCATCGCCGATCATCGTGCTTTTGCGAAGCAGTAAAAAACAGCCGGGTATGGCCGATACCGCTGCAACCAAACATCCCGTAAGGACAATCCAAAATCCGTCCATAAAATCTAAATATCAAAAAAAGGCTAAACCAATTAAAATAGCAGGCACCAATAAAATAGTAGCTACTATTATGTAAACAAAGAACACAAAACTATACTTGATAATGGTTTTGAACCAATTTTGTTTGTACACATTTCTGAAGGCCAACAATGTATAAATCATCCAATAGGCCAAAGCCAAGGCAAGCGGTAGCTCCTCATCAGCCGGAGGCAATATTTTGACCATATATACCAACAACCCAATGGTAAGTACAAAGAAAGCTAAACTGTGGATGTGCAAGGTGAAAATAAAATGCTCGATATATAAACGCTTGCGCCTTACATAAGCAAACTTTAAAATGAAAGCAAAAACAGGCAGCAAGAAAAACAATAAAAAAGGTATTTTTTGAATCAAATCTTGTACAATTTGCTTGGGGGTAGCGTTGGCCAAACGGATGCTTTGGCGCACTGCAAGCCGATTGAAGAACGACTTTTCGATTTGCAGCGAGTCCATAATTTGATCTTCATTAAACTTGGTTGCCCGGGCTATGGTCATCGTGTTTTCGATAATCGAGGGGATTCCTTTCCCTTTCTTGAGCTTGGTTTTGACGGTAGTATCTTGAACTTGGTCATAGGGCTGTAATTGTTGGAACATCTGGCGTTGTTTTTCCAAAATTTGCCTGTCGCCTTCTTTGAGGTTAGGATTTTTCAGTTTTCTATCAATGTTTTTGAGTTTTCTCTCTATTTGCTGCCCATTGAGTGCTTGGTCGTCGTCGTCGCCCAAAGACAGCTGTATGATGTCGGCGCTTGTTTTGCCGTCGGTTTTGGGGTTAAAATTTTTGCTGATATAAATCGAAAACAAAAAAAAGTATAAGAAACTGGTAGTCAAATACAGCCGGAGTGGTGTGATGTAATGCACCCGCTTGCCTTGCAAATACCGATTGGTAAGCTTACCCGGGAAAAACAAGAAAGCAGGAATACTCCTAAAAAGGCGGGTATCAATCTGCAACAAATCGTTGGCAAAATCACCCATCAAGCTGCCTATGGGTCTTATTTTTTGCTGATTTTCTTGCCCGCACTGAGGACAAAAGTTATTGGTTTCAGAAAAAACATAGCCACAATTGAGGCAAGCCTGGGTTTTGTGTTTGGCTCTGGGCGGCATAATTTGAGATTAAGACATTTAACAAACTTACAACAGATTCAGCGGACTTGGCCTGCAAAGTGGTCAAATATTTTTAACATTTTTGCTTCTATCTCCTTGAAAGACATTGGTTTTTTGGCTACATAAATCCAAGCCCAAGCCGTCCATGGTAGGCAATCTGTTTCAGCAGGCGGCATCAACCGAGCAAAATTGAGGCGGTAGGCTTCCCGTATTCGCCGTCGGAGTTGGTTGCGCTGGTGTGCCCGCTTGAAATTTCGTTTTGATATGCTGAACAATACCGGCGGTGGCCATAGATTTTGTTGAGGAGTTGATGAAGAGTCTCGTTCCAGGTAAACTATCTTAAAAGGGTATAAAAAATGGGTTTGCCCTTGGGCAAAAAGTTGCGCTATTTGTTTCTTGCTGCTCAAGCGCATTGACTTGGGAAATCCAAACTGCCTCATCACATAAAAATAGCCCTATCTAAGGAAAAGGGCTTGTTAATTGCTATCCGTATTTATTTTAACTTCGGTAGTTTTTCCCAATCATCGTCATAGACGGGATTCTTAAAGAAAAATTCGCCATCGATTTTCTTAATGGCAAAAAATCCCCTTTCATAAGGAACTTTGTAACCTGTTAATTCGCGCAATTCGTCCACGTACACCATTCTTACTTCCAAGAAAATAGCGCCATTTTTCATATTTTTCATTACCCGCTGAAAAAGTTGCGCCATCAACTTATCGTCTTTCATAGGCGAATAAGTATAGAGGAAATCAGCTTTGGAATAAAATTCGTCTTCTATTTTGAGTGCATCCCCTTTGGTGATTTCAACCAAGTTGTTTTTGATAAACGGTGCTAAAAAATCAATGGCATAGCCGTATGATTCTTCCGAATATTCGATGCCTACTACTTTTTCAAAACCCATACAAAGGGCAGCATATAATTTCTGCCCACTGCCACAACCAATGTCTAAGAAGGTTTTGGAATTTGATTCGCGGAGTTTTTGCATCAGCCGCATAAAGTCGTAAATATCGTAACGGATATCGGCCCAGAATTCATCCTTGGCTGCCTTTTGGTTGTTGTTTTTGGCCGTCAGATATACTGCTTTGATAAATCTTGCCCGCATTAATGGATCGTCTATTTTGCGTAATTGCTCATAGACAGCCATTTTGTCGAGCTTGTTTTTGACTAAATAATCTTTAAGACCTTCTTCGTCGGCCAATAAGTTGACCGTGTTAAAAAATGCTTTAAGAGCGTCTTCACCTTTTGCAGAAGAGCGGTTGTCAGCTTCACGGCATTGCACAAGCAATAGCGCCAACATAGCAAGCAGGCTTGAGGAAATGAGTTGTTTCATAAGGATAAATTCACGTGAGGGGATAGCGCAGAAATCATTAAAATTCGCACAAAGTTGAGGCTTATTTTAGAATAAGCCAAATTCATCCTTAAAATTATATACTTCCATTTTGTCAGCTTACCCGCTTCTCAAATCGAACCAAGGGCTTTGGATAATCTTTTCCTAAGATCAGTGCGTATTTTTTTTGTTCTTGGGGGCTTAGTTCGCTTAGGTTATGAACTTTCTTGGCAGGAATCTGCTCCAATTCGGGCAACCAATGTTTGACATAGGCTCCTTCGTAATCGTATCTTTTGGCTTGTGTCAAAATATTGAAATAGCGGTTTTCGCGGGGATCGTTGCCTACCCCTGCCACATAGTTCCAATTGCCCCAATTGCTGCAAACATCATAGTCTATCAGAGCCGACTCGAACCACATAGCGCCCCAAGTCCAATCTACTTGCAAGTCTTTGCACAAGAAACTGGCTACATTTTGACGCCCCCTGTTCGACATAAAACCAGTCAATAGGAGTTCGCGCATATTGGCATCTATGAATGGAATGCCGGTGTTGCCCAAGCGCCAAGATTCGAACAACTTCTGACTGCGGCTATATTTCAAAGAAGTGTTTTGTTGGATACCTCCGAGGGAGAAAATCAATCGCCCAAATTTTCTGGCTACCCATCGGAAATAATCGCGCCACAAAAGCTCGAACACCAACCAATAGGTGGATTGGTTGCGTGCAATTTCTTGTTCGTAATGTTTTACTTTTGCATATACATACCGTGCT
>DMHB01000176.1 GCA_003449595.1 Microscillaceae bacterium
GCCGACAAATACATTTTTTGCATATTCAGCCCTGCGTTAAATGTAGAAAACATCGAGCTATACCCGTATTGTTGTTCAAAAGCATTTTGCTGGGTGCTATTCCATCCTTCTATAACTTTCAATAGGCTGTCTAATTGGGCTTTGGTTTTTACCTCCAGAAACGGTAGATAAGAATTTGACAGACTTTGCAGGCCTTCGGAGGCGGTACGGATGGCGCGGGTACGGACGGCAGGTATTTCGTCATACGTAGGAATCTTACCGGCTGTGGCCGATTTTGGCTTTACGTCTTGCTTGGGTGTAAGCTGCCTACAGCCCGAAAAACCCACAAAAAAAGTTGCAAAAACGGCTACAATCATAACTTTGTAGAACTTTGTAGAACTTTGTTAATCATAATAGATTGAATTTAAGTTGCTAATTACATAAACTACTTCAAACTTCATAAATGAAAATTACAATTCCAAATGATCATTGTTAAGAAATTGTAAATTAGGTATTTTGAAGAATGTATAATAATCCCCTGCTCCCTGCTGCGGGTCTTCAGGCCATCGGCCAAACAAAAATACAAAAACCTCCACATCGGCATAGCCATCAACACGCTCGCGGCGTTAAAAAACTCCTCAGCCACAGTTCGTAAAAGCGCCCAAGCCTATTCCAATAGAAAACCCAGCCTTCATTGCTGGCTTGTGTTACAAAAATCACACGGTCGATGCCTGCGATCGGGTCGGCTGTATCGGTGAATTTGACTACTTTTGTAGCGCTTTTTACTAAATCGTACACCCAAAACGTTTGCAAAGACGTTTTTACCACCTTTTCCCTATGCTTTGGAAGTTTATTTCGCAAGCTATTTTACAATTCCGAGTAGCCATTTTGTTGGTAGTGGCGGCCATCACAACTTACTGCATCACCTTGCTGCCCCAAGTAGAAACCAGCTACAACTTTTCGAGCTTTGTGCCTGACACCGACGAAGAACTCAAATTTTACAAACAATTCAAGGCCACTTTCGGCGAAGATGCCAACATTTTCGCCATTGGTTTAGAAGACAAGAAAATTTATGAATTAAAGCATTTTCAGGCTTTTCAAGATTTTACGCAAAAGTTAGCTAAGCTCCACGGGGTTACCCAAGTGTTGGCATTGCCGCGGGCAGTTTATTTGGTAAAAGATACGGCCAACAAAAAATTTGAAGCACGCAATATTTTCCCTGCCAAAATCGCTACGCAGGCAGCTTTAGACAGCCTCATTGGGTTTGTCAAACAACTCAAGTTTTACGACGGGCAACTCATCAGCCCAACCACCCAAGCCACCCTGGCGTTGTTGAGCATCCGCAAAGATGTACTCGACTCGAAAGCCCGGATGACTTTAGTAGAACAGGTGCTGGCTGCCGGAAAAACTTTCAGCGACCAAACCGGTATCCAGCTGCATTATGCCGGAGTGCCTTTGGTGCGTACCGTGATGACCAAAAAGCTGGGCGACGAATTAAAAATTTTGCTTGTTCTGTCTGTTCTGATGACGGCTGTGGTGCTCTATGTGTTCTTTCGCTCGTTCAAGGCGGTCATTGTGCCTTTGCTTATCATCGGCATTTTGATTTTGTGGACATTAGGACTTCTGGTTACGCTTGGCTATAAAATTACGATCTTGACAGCCTTGCTCCCGCCTATTTTGGTGGTCATTGGCATTCCCAATTGTGTGTATCTGCTCAACAAATACCACCAAGAATACCGCGCCACCGGCGACCAAAAGCTTGCTTTGCAGCTAATCATCCAAAAAATAGGCATAGTTACCCTGATGACCAACGCCACTACGGCCATTGGCTTTTTTGTGTTTGTGTTTGTCGAAGTCAAAAACCTACAGCAGTTTGGCATTCTTTCCAGCTTGGGCGTGGTCAATGCCTTTGTGCTTTCGCTGATGCTGATGCCTATTTTTTACTCTTTTTTTCCGCCGCCTTCCGAGCGTGAAATGCAACACTTGGATCGCAAACCTACCCAAAAAGCCATTCGATTTTTGCACCACTTAGCATTCAACCACCGGCCTTTGATTTATGTCGCTGCTGCAATCATCACCGTAGTTTCGCTGATTGGTTTTTGGCAAATCAAGGTCGTATCGTTTATGGTCGATGATATTCCCGAAACCAGCAACACCAAGAAAGATTTGCGCTTTTTCGAGCGCAATTTCAAAGGGGTAATGCCAATGGAAATCGTGGTCAATACCGGAAAAAAGAAAGGGGTGTTGCGGGCTTCTACTTTGCGCAAAATTGATGAGTTTGAAACCGAGTTGCGCAAAATATCCTTGTTGTCGCCGCCTATTTCTGTTATCAGCTTTATCAAAGCTACTCGGCAGGCATTTTATAACCAAGAGGCTGCTTTTTATGAGTTGCCTACCAACCAAGACCGCGGGTTTGTACTCAATTACCTGTCGCAAAGCCAAGACAGCACCCAGCTCATCAATGCTTTTGTCGATACAACCGGCCAACAAATGCGTATCTCGTTCAAAATCGCCGATATTGGTTCTATCCGGATGGACTCGTTGGTGAAACAAGGCATTCAGCCGGTTATCAAAAAAGTGTTTTTTTCGGGGAAAGAACAAGATGCCGAATCCAAATTCGATGTACACGTAACCGGCACCACCTTGTTGTTTATCAAAGGCAACCAATACTTGATTAGCAACCTGAAATCGAGCATTTTATTGGCCATCGTCATCATTGCCTTCCTGATGGCTACGCTGTTTGCCTCCTTCCGCATCATTCTGATTTCGGTCTTTACCAATTTACTGCCTTTGTTGCTTACCGCCGGCTTGATGGGATTTTTGGGTGTGCCGCTCAAACCCAGCACTGCATTGATTTTCAGTGTGGCCTTTGGCATAGCCGTCGATGATGCCATCCACTTTTTAGCGCGCTATCGGCAGGCATACAAAGCAGGGGCTTTTACAGTACCCGAGGCCGTATCGATTAGTTTGCACGAAATGGGCGCCGGAATGATGTACACCTCTATCATCTTGTTTTTTGGATTTATTGTGTTCACCGTTTCCGAGTTTGATGGCACTGTAGCATTGGGAAGTCTGACAGCCACAACGCTCATCGCCGCAATGTTGGCCAATTTGATTGTGTTGCCTGCTTTGCTGCTGAGCTTCGACAAGTTCAAGGCTAAAAAAGGGGCAACCCAGCCAACAGAAAACGAACAAGCTGCGCCAGCTTCGCCCAACTTGCCCAAAGCTTGATTTTAATTTTGTCAACTTATCATAAATGCGCTATGTCAACCTTTCGTCCATTCATTCGAGCGATGCTTGTAGGCATAACCCTGATGGGGGTAGTCAGCAGCAGCATTGCACAAGACCTGCTGAGTTTAGAGGAATTGGCTCAGAAAAAAGTATATACCAGCCTCGAAAAAGCCTTGCAACAACCCGAGGAAGTGTATCGTTTGCGGCTCAATGGCCAAGAAATGGAGGTGCTGCCCGGGGGCATTTACCAACTGCCCAACTTGCAAGAGTTAGACGTAAGCAACAGCCAGGTGCTGGGTGTCAACCACCAGCTGATTAAGTTGGCGAAGTTGCAGGTGCTCAACCTTAGCGGGAATCAAATCGTATCGCTGCCCGATAATTTGGACTCGTTGGCCAACCTCAAAATCTTGAAAATAGGCGGAAATCCCTTCGATACCTTGCCGCCTTGCGTATGGCGGATGACCGGACTGCAAACCTTGCACGTCGAGTCGGCACGCCTTAGTTTTGTGGACAACCAACTGGGGCAACTTACGCAATTGGAAGATCTAAACCTATCGAACAACCGGATAGCAGTGTTGCCGCCCAGTTTTCGAAACTTGACCAAGCTCAAAAGGCTCAACCTGGCTTACAATGTGTTGGAAACCTTGCCCGACTCATTGGAGCAAATCACCGAAATTAAAATACTGAACTTGGCTGTAAACCGACTTCAAAAAATCGATGCGTTGAGCCAGCTGCAAGCCGTAGAAGAAATTTACCTTACACAAAACAACCTTACTACGCTGCCCACCGCGTGGGGGGCTTTTCCGTTGCTGCGCATCCTCGAAGTTGCTAACAATGGCTTAAGGGCTTTGCCCGAAGGCATTACACAAGCCACCTCGCTGACCCAACTCAACGCCTCGAAAAACAAACTGACCTCACTGCCCAGCGACATAGGCAATTGTAGGGCGTTGCGCATCGTGTCGCTCAAAGAAAACGAGCTGACCACTTTGCCACCTTCTTTTGCCCAGCTGACCGCCCTGATAGAGTTGGATTTGCAAAACAACCAGTTGGCTGTTTTTCCTGAAGAATTGACGGCTCTCAGCAATTTGCAGACTTTGCAGCTCAACACCAACCGCATCGCCGAGCTGCCTGCCAGCATCGCCGCTATGAAAGGCTTGCGTTCTTTGTCGCTTTACAATAATTTGCTCAGTACGCTACCCGACGAAATCGGCAAGTTATCGAACCTGCAAGCCTTGATGCTGACCAGCAACCGCCTCGAATCGTTGCCCGAAGTGTTGACCGAGCTACACGAATTAGAAACCTTAGAACTGAGCGGCAACCAACTAACCAAGCTTCCGAAAGTGGCAGCCAATTGGACAAAAATGCGTTTGTTGGGGTTGGCAAGCAATCGGTTGACCAGCTTACCTGCTGATTTGCCCAAAATGACCAATTTAGAAACCCTTTATTTGCAGCAAAACCAGCTAACCAGCCTGCCTAAAGGGATGAAAAGCCTAACCAAGCTTTATAAAGTAGATTTGCAGAACAACCCCATCCCTGAAAAGGAAAAAACATTGCTCAAGGCAGAACTCAAACAAGTATATCTTATTTTTTAGTGCAATGACCCTCCAACAACAGGTCTCTTTACAGTCTTTCAACACTTTTGGCATCGATGCCCAGGCCGATTATTTTACAGCTGCCCACTCCTTGACCGAGGCGATAGAAGCCCTGCAATGGGCGAAAGCCCACCAACAACCAGTATTGATTTTGGGCGGCGGTAGCAATGTGCTGCTGATGCAAGATGTGCGCGGGTTGGTGTTGCAAGTTAGCCTAAAGGGCATCGAACGCTTGGCCGAAGACGAGGATACGGTGAGGCTTCGAGTGGGCGCAGGCGAACCTTGGCATCCGTTTGTATTGCATTGTGTGGCGCAAAATTGGGGTGGCATCGAAAACCTCTCGCTTATTCCGGGCACGGTGGGTGCTGCGCCTATTCAAAACATTGGGGCCTATGGGGTCGAAATCAAAGAAGTGTTAGAAAGCGTAGAAGTGCTTGACTGCCAAGACTTTAGCTTGCATACTTTTTCCAATGCGGCTTGTGCTTTTGGCTATCGCGACAGCATTTTCAAACAAACTGCCCAAGGCAAATATTTGATTACGGCGGTAACTTTTGTCCTCCAAAAAAAGCCAGTACTTCATTTGACCTATGGTGCCATCCAACAAACCTTGGAGGCGATGCAGGTAACTCATCCCACGATTCAGGACGTAAGCCGGGCTGTGTGCCATATTCGCAGCACCAAACTTCCCAATCCACAAGAAATAGGCAATGCAGGCAGTTTTTTCAAGAATCCTGAAATCGACCTGGCTCACTACGAGCAGTTGAAGACTGTTTTTCCTGCGATGCCGAGCTATGCAGTGGCCAATCCTGCCAAGGTGAAAGTGCCTGCCGGTTGGCTGATCGAGCAAGCCGGTTGGAAGGGTGTCCGCCAGGGCAATGTAGGCGTACACAAAGACCAAGCCTTGGTGTTGGTCAATTATGGAGGAGCGCAAGGAAGCGAAATTGTAGCCTTGGCAAGTCAAGTGCAAGCAGCCGTGCGCGCCAAATTTGAAATCGACTTAACGCCTGAAATCAATTATATTTAAAACAGCCGAGAAGCTTCAACGGCTGTTTGCCGGGTTATCAAAAAAAGGCTGTGTCAAGGCTTGGTAGAAAAGTTCGCCTTGCAGTTCGTATCCTTTGCGGCTGAGGTGCAAATAATCGCGCGAGGCTAACTGGGCTTGTAGCCATTTGGGTATGGCATTGACACCACCCATCACGGCGAAGAAATCCCATACGGCGCAATTTTCGGCTTTGGCTACGGCATAAATCACCTCGTTGGCAGCCAACAGGTGGGCGTTGCTTTTGCCTTTGTAGTAGTGGTCGCCGGGCGTGGTAAGCAATATCGAAGCTTTGGGTGCAGCAGATTTGAGTGTTTGCACCAAGGCATAGAGTTGATTTTCAAAGGCAACAGGGTCGAAAGTATCCGTGTAAACGTCATTGGTGCCTAACGACACCACAATCAAATCGGGCGATAGGGTAGCCAGTTGCGTGCCTAACTTAGGGCTGCGCAAAAAAGCATTGACCGTAGCGCCATTTACGCCCAAGGCGTGGTACAAAACCCCGGTTTCTTGTTCTTGGCTATAGACACCCTCTAAGGAAAATTGCTTGTTGGGGCATTGCTGCGGCGAGATGGACAACTGTATTTTGGCGGCAGGCTCGGTCAGCCGGAAAGCAGCATAGAGTGGATTTTGGCTATCGGGCGGAAGCCAAGCGCCTTGTTGTTGGATTTTGACAGGTGTTTGTGGTAATTCCTGCGCATTATCGAAATAAATGCGTAGCCATTGGGTTTTATGAGGTCGTAAGGCGTAAACATTGCTCCATACGCTGAGCTGGGCATTTTCTTGTTGGGTGCTGGCGGTAAATCCGCTCAAGCCCCAGTTACAATTTTTGGAGGCTTGTAGAATATGGCAACCTTGCCAATAGCCGGTGGTCTGCGCGCTGATGTTATACACGGCACTTGAACCGGCGATTTCACAGGGGAAGAAGAAGCCCCTGCCGGCGTTACCCCATTGTGGTATCGATTGGAATTTTTCGCGCACCACAGCCGTAAAAAAATCGGCTTGGATGTGTGAGTCGCCTATGTGTACAATGTTGAGCAAGGGTTGTTTACCTTGCCAGCGTTGTTGTAAGGCATTCTGAAATGAAGCCAGCGAGGTGCTATCAGACTGGTATAGGTGGTTGAGGTCGTAACGGATAAAATCGTATTTCCCTTTGGCCAGCATAGGGGGATGTTGTAAGAATAAGCCGCCCAAAATTAATTGGGAAAGGCTTAAATAAAGACTGATAATAAATCCGGTCAGCATAGGCTCGCAACGCAAATCATTTTTCGACAACAAATATCATACGGGGCGAATTATCGGGGTCATATTCGTCCAAATTATAATTGCCAAAAGTGCTCAGTAATGTCAGAGAGGCTTGTGTAAAGTAACGTTGAAAATCTTGATGCGCTATGTTTTTCACATTTTCTTCAAAGTGAAGTATTTTATTGCCATCTTGTACTTTGATTAGCTTTTTGAAAACACCATTCTCCATCGAGCGCTCAATTTTGAAATTTACACCCCCCACAGGTTTGATTTCTAAAGTAAGCATATCGCGTAGTGCTCTGGCAGGATTAAGGTAGTCTAATACCAATTTCCCTCCCTTTTTGAGGCTTTGCTCAATGGCCAAAAGCACTTTTAGGTTTTCGGCCTCGTCGTCATAATACCCAAAACTGGTAAACATACTGAGCACATAATCGAAATAGGAGGGTTGTAATACCTCACGCATATCGTGTTGGATGAATCGAAGTCGTTCGTTTTGCAATGGCAGCAGGTGTTTGATGTTGTTTTCTGCAATATCGACACCGATAACCTTGAAGCCCTTGCGGTGGAGGTATAAAGCGTGCCTGCCTTTGCCACAGCCCAAATCTAAAATTTCATCTTGTGTGGTAAATCCTAAGAGACGTTGCAATTGGTCTAAGAAATGATGAGCTTCGGCCTCATTGCGATTTTGGTACAATAAATGATAGTAGTAAGAGTTGAACCAGTCGCTAATCCAATCTTGATGCGGGAGGGTTGAGTTAATTTGTTCGCTCATGGCTTGTCTGCTTTTTGAGTGGGTTTGGGTGCTACTTCTTGCAAACTTTTCTCCAAGCCTTTGGTCATATAAGTGGCTAAGCTGCCGTCGGCATTGGCATATACAAAATAAGCATCCAGCGACGGATTTTGCGCTAAAAACTGCTTGGCTTTGTCAAGACCCATCACCATAAAGGCCGTAGCATAGGCATCTGCCGACATACAATCTTTGGCGATTACGGTAGCACTGAGCAGCGAATGTTGAACCGGGTAGCCGGTTTTAGGATTGACAGTGTGCGAATATTTTTTCTTGTCGATAATATAAAATTTTCGGTAGTTGCCGGAGGTGGCCAACGCCTTGTTTTCTAACTGCACGATGGCTTGGGTAGGGCTTCCGCCCGAGGCTTCATAGGTAGGGTTAGCTATACCGATGCTCCAAAATTTATCTTCTGCATTTTTCCCTTTGCAAAGTACTTCTCCGCCTATCTCGATCATATAATTTTGAATGCCTTGTTTTTCAAAAAACTGCGCTACCACATCCACTCCATAGCCTTGGGCAATAGCATTAAAATCTAACATCACGCCTTTTTTAAGCTTAGTAACTTGGTTTTTGTCGAAGTTGATTTTCTCGAACCCAACCAAGCGGCGTAACGTGTCGACACGTGAAGAGTCGGGAAATTTTTCGGTTTTAAACCCAAACCCCCAAGCATTGACCAAAGGCGCGACAGTAGGGTCGAAAGCGCCGTCGGTGGCTTTGTAAATTTCTAAACTTTTGGCCAAAACAGGGTAAAAAAAAGGCAATTTGAAAGTAATGGTTTTGGCGCTATCTTGGTTGAATGCCGAAATTTCGGTGTCTTTTTGATAAGTAGAAAGCGACTGGTTGAAAACCAGCAACAAGGAGTCAACACTTGATTTGAACTGGCGCGATTTATAATCCAAATACTTGATTTGGTAGGTAGTGCCCATCGCTTCACCCCTGATTTCCATCAATACGGGGCGTTGGGCGGCGCGATACAAATAAACTGCCGAGATAGAAGCAAGCAAAAGGACAGAATAAATGATATTTTTTTGTACGTTGTTCATAAGGCGTAATGCAAGCAAAATGTGGTGCAAATATCAGAATTAAAAACAGGAAAGGAAAACGGTTGTTTGCCTGCTCGCAACGAAACCTGCATCAGTTGTTAAGCAATCTTACTGTTCGTGTGGGAATAAATCAATTCAAAACCTTTTCCTAACGATTAAATTGGCTTAAATTTGCTCTTTATTTCCTCATCATTTTATCCAATGATTGCATACTTAAAAGGCGTGATTGCGCACAAAGAACCCGCTCTGGTGATTATTGATGTAGGCGGGGTAGGGTATCAGGTACGGGTTTCGCTCAACACCTTTGCAGCATTACCGGCTGAAAACCAACCTTGCCAGTTGCTAACCCATTTGCAAATCAAAGAAGATGCCCATATTTTATATGGTTTTTTGGAGGCCATCGAAAAACGTCTTTTCTTAGATTTACTCACCATTTCGGGCATTGGGGGAAACACTGCGCTCATTATCCTCTCTTCATTGACAACCCAAGAGCTTTACCAAGCGCTAACTACCGAAGATGTGCGAACCATCCAAAGTATCAAGGGCATTGGCGCTAAAACAGCCCAACGCATCGTTTTAGAGCTAAAAGACAAAGTGCGCCGCGACAGCTTTGAAGAATCAACCAATGTTTTATTTGAATTAAGACAACAAAATCAAGCCAAACAAGAAGCGTTGATGGCTTTGTTGGCTTTAGGCGTAACCAAACAAGTGGCTGAGAAAAACATCGATATGATCTTGAAGAAAGAGGGTAACGCTTTAAAAGTTGAAGACCTTATCAAATTGGCACTTAAAATGTAGTATATTAGCGCTTGGCCTTTTTTACATAGAATCTTACTCGTTGAAAATGCAAGATAGGATATGCAAAAACACGCTGTTTTTATGAAATGATGCCCTCAAACAGCTTGGTTTTCCGTGAATTTTAACCTTGAACCCAACTAACGTTTTAGCCAAAACATCCCACAGGTTTGTTCGCCTTTAAGTACATATTACCGTTTAGTTTGTATGCAATCTTTTCGCTATGGGCCGATTTCTGGGTCGCAGATAAGAAAAAGCCTGTGCTTTGGGATACTTCGGCACGACAAGATTCACTGGTTTTGCCCACCGACACCATTCCTAAAGACTCTATCAAAAAATACAAACCATCCTACACACCCAACACACGCCGCAAAGACCGCTATGGCGACCCCATCTCGGCGCGCTTGCGCAGAAGAGCGATTTTTGGAGACCCTAAAAACCAAGAACTCAACATTGAATATGAAAAAGACTCGTCGGGTGGTAAGTTCATCATTCAAGAAAAAATCGGCCAGACCGACTTTCGTCCCCCGACCGAGCTGCGCGAAGGCGAGCTAAACAAACTCAAAGACCAAGAAGCGAAAGAAGAATATTGGAAAGAAAAATCGTCTGGCGACAGTGCCAACAATGCCTTAACAGGTAGGCGCCTAATCCCAAAAATACCCACCCGAAGTGAATTTATGCGCAGGGTTTTTGGGGGTGACTACATCGAGTTTAAGCCAACCGGGTTTATCAATATGAATTTTGGAGTGGTGCAGCAAAAAGTGGCCAACCCTACTTTGTCCATCAGGCAACAATCGAACATCAATTTTAATTTCGACCCCCACGCCAATGTGAACCTCATCGGAAAGATAGGCGAGAAACTCACCGTTAGGGGAAATTTGGACACCAAAGCCAGTTTCGATTTTGAGAACAATTTCAAAGTAGAATACAAAGGGTTTGAAGAAGACATTATCCGAAAGATAGAGTTTGGAAATGTGAGTTTCCCTTTACCCACCACCTTAATTCAGGGCGCACAAAACTTGTTTGGAGTAACCACCCACTTTCAATTTGGAAAATTGTCGATTCGCTCGGTTTTTGGCAACCAGCGCGCCCGTGCCGAAACCCTCAATTTGGCCGGAAGAGGCGGAGCACAACGGAAAAACTTTGAAGTAAGGGCCGATAATTATGATGTAAACCGTCATTTTTTTCTTGCCCATTTTTTTAGAGATCGTTATGAGCAATCCTTACGCTCTTTGCCAGTCATTACTTCCAATGTTACTGTTACACGGGTCGAAGTATATGTAACCAACCGTACCAATAATACCGATGCGCTGCGCAACATCGTGGCTTTTACCGATTTAGGGGAAAGTAACCGCGCTCTTCGTCCCAACAATCCGGCTATTTCGCCAATAGTACTC
>DMHB01000302.1 GCA_003449595.1 Microscillaceae bacterium
CTCTTCCGATCTAGAAGTGTCAACAAAAACAATAGATGATTGGGCCTTGGAAAATCAAATTTTTAAGATTGACTTTTTGTGGCTCGATATGCAAGGGATGGAACTTCAGGTTTTAAAAGCTTCACCACAAATTTTACAAACTGTAGCAGTAATACACACAGAAGTTCACTATATGGAAAATTACAAAGGTGTGCCACTCGTTAGTCAATTGAAAGAATGGTTATTTGGACAGGGGTTTCAGATCTTTCTTGAAACTCAAGAAAATATAAATTATGGTAATATTACATTTATCAGGTCTAAAATCTCAATTTAATTTCTCAAATTATTATGTAAACACCTACAGGCTATCAAGACATACCGATTGCCCCTCTTTTAAAGAAATATGCTATTCAACAACGATACTTTATTTCACCTAATCAGTTTTGGATTCATAAAAATCACTCAATAATATTAGAAGCTTTGGCTCAAATGCTGAAAGAAAATCATTCACTCGATTTTGAGGTGGTGTTTACAGGCAAGGAGTTTGATTTTCGTTCACCGGATTATACCACCCATCTCAAAAATTATGTTGAGCAAAATGGGCTGTCTCCTTATGTAAAGTTTTTAGGGTTTATCGATCGCAAAGAACAACTTCAGCTCATGAACCACGCCTTGGCTATCATTCAGCCCTCTTTGTTTGAAGGATGGAGCACCGTGGTAGAAGATGCCAAAGCGATGAATCAATTCCTATTGGTTTCCGACATTCCGGTTCACAGGGAGCAGCTCAAACAACAGGCTTATTTCTTCAATCCCCAAGAATCTCAAGATTTGATCAATTTGTTATTACGTTATTTGGATGAAATGCCCACAAAACAAGGCCAATCCTACCATGTTTCTATAGAACAATTTGCTCGAAATTTTTTGAGTATTATTCGGTTTAAATAAGCCATTCGTTTTTTGAATAGTTTAAAGCAGGAGTATATGTTACCATCAATTTATAGAAGCAGGCATTGATGGCTTATATCATAACCAGTAATTTTAAGTAATACTTAAACAACTGGATTCATTACAACAACAACTCAGCTAATAAATAATCGGCAAAAAGTACAGCAATGCAGCTATTGGTTACGGCTTGTGTACTCGACTGGCCTACTTCCAAAGCCCCTCCTTTGGTATAATATCCTTGAAAAGCAGAAATCGAAGCTATTAAAAAGGCAAATACCACAGCCTTGATCAAAGCAAAGGTTACACTGAATTCATTAAAATCGGCGCGTATGCCTTTGATATACTCTACTTCGGTCAACTCGCCGGTGAGTGTGCCAGCCAAAAAGCCTCCTACGATGGACAAAAATCCGGCTAAAACAACCAGCATAGGAAAGGTAATCATCGCCGCAATAATTTTAGGTAATACTAAATAAGAGATAGAATTGATGCCCATTACTTCCAAAGCATCTATTTGTTCGGTAATGCGCATTGTTCCTAAACCTCCGGCAATATTTGATCCTACCTTGCCTGCCAGTACAATGCAAGTAATGGTAGGCGCCAGTTCTAATATGGTCATATCGCGTACAATTTGCCCAATGATGTACAACGGAATAAGCGGACTAATAAGGTTGTAGGCTGTTTGCACGGCACTCACTGCGCCTATGAAAGTAGAAACAATGGTAACAATAAATACAGAGTTCACACCAATCAGCATACATTCGTCCACTATCAGGCGTAAATAAACCGAAAATCGCTCGCGGTTGGCAAACAATCCGTAAATGAACAATACAAACTGGCCGATGATTTTCATACAAATCGAAATGGCTGATTGGAATAAGGGTTAGTTGCGTCGATTCATCTCATCGCGAATTTGCGCTGCACGCTCATAATCTTCATTTTCTAACGCTTCGGTAAGCATCGTTTGAAGCTGATCAAAAGGAAGTTTTTTCAACTGTTCACGCGGGGGAAGTTCTGTTTCTTCCTCTTGGATAACTTCCTCACTTTCTTCACTTTCTGAAATAACAATGCCTCCTTCCGACATAATCTCTTCATTGGTGTAGATAGGCACTCCAAAGCGCAACCCAATGGCTATGGCATCAGACGGACGTGCATCGATTTCAACGGTTTCTTGCCCACTGGTACATACAATCTTTGCAAAAAACACCCCTTCACGCAAGTCGTGTATCAGAATTTCTAACAAAGTAAAATTGAATGCTGAAGCAAAGGATTTGAACAAATCGTGGGTCATCGGGCGGTTAGGCACTATTTTTTCTATTTCGATGGCGATGGCTTGGGCTTCAAACATCCCAATAATGATTGGAAGCCTGCGGTTGCCTTTAACTTCGCCCAACACCAATGCAAATGAACCTGATTGTGACTGGCTTGAAGAAAGCCCTAATATTTTTAGTTTGATCTTACTCACGTAACTGCCTGTTTTTAAACTTTTGCGCAAATTAAAAAAAAATGTATGAAAGCACAAAGCCTTCATACATAAGGTAAATTGACAATGGCCTAAGCCTTGGTAAATTACTTGAGCTTCTGGGCTGCTGCGGTCAATTTAGGAAGTATTTCAAAGGCATCGCCTACGATACCATAATCGGCAGCCTTGAAAAATGGTGCTTCAGGGTCTTTGTTAATCACAACGATGCACTTAGAGGAACTTACCCCGGCCAAATGTTGGATAGCACCCGAAATACCTACTGCTACGTAAAGATTGGGGGCAACTTTTACACCGGTTTGGCCTACGTGTTCGTGGTGAGGTCTCCAATCCAAATCGGATACAGGCTTAGAACAACCGGTAGCTGCATTCAAGGCTTTGGCCAAGTCCAATATTACGCCCCAATTTTCAGGACCTTTCAATCCGCGACCACCTGAAACTACTAAATCGGCTTCGGTGAGCAACAATTCGCCAGTGATTTTGTCTGTCTTGGTTATTTTCACACCAAAGTCGGCATCGCTTAATGATGCACTAAAAGTTTCAACAGGTGCAGGTGAGCCACTATCGACAGGTGAAAAAGCGCTCTTTTTCAACGCAATGATTTTATTTTCGTTGGCCAACGAAATGGTCTGGAATGCTTTTCCGGTGAATACACTTTTCTTCACTGTAAATCCACCGTTTGTGCTGGGCAGATCGGTTACATTGGAGGCTAAGCTGGCTTTCAAACGCACAGAAAGACGCGCTGTAACTGCATCAGATAACGACGACTTGGCTACTATCAAGATTTTTGCGCCGGTCTGCTCAAATGCCTGTGCCAACACTTGTACATAAGCTTGAATAACCCCATTGTTGAGTTTTTCATCGGCTACGTGCAATACTTTTGCAGCGCCATATTTACCCAAGGCAGCCAACTTATCGGCAGCAATAGAGGTGCCCAACACGATAGCAGTGGCAGTTGTACCTTGCTGCTTGGCTACTTCAGCGCCATAACCTACGGCTTCTAAAGAAGAACCTTTCACTTCACCATCGGCTACTTCTACAAAAACTAATACTGACATATTTTTATTTTTTTTGGTGAAAAGACACTAAATCAATGAATAAATTGTTTTTAAAAATTGTTTTATAAAACCTTTGCTTCTGTTTTCAACAATTCGATTAGCTTTTCAGCTTCTTCAGGAGCAATCATCTTACAAGCACCTTTGGCCGCAGGCAACTCATACTGCTGTGGCTGGGTATATTGAGTGGGGTTGGCAGGCTGAATTACTTCTAAGGGCTTTTTGCGTGCCGTCATAATGCCTTTCATATTGGGGATTTTCCATTCGGCGATAGGCTCTTGTACACCCAATACCAAAGGAAGGTTTGCCTCTAAATACTCTTTGCCACCTTCTATTTCACGTGCCATTTTGGCGGTACTTCCTTCGATATCTAATTTCATCACCGGAGATAATGAAGGTATTCCGAGCATTTCGCCTACCATTCCGTGTACTTGGCCGCCGTTATAATCACTCGACTCACGTCCCATCAAGATGAGATCGTAATTGTGTTTTTTTGCAACCTCAGCAATTTGCTCAGACACAAAAAAGGCATCGGTTGGCTCTGCATCGATGCGGATTGCATCGTCAGCGCCAATGGCTAAGGCTTTGCGTAAAGTTGGTTCAGTTTCGGCTGTTCCTACGTTCAACACAGTCAGTGTGCCGCCCAAAGCATCACGCAACTCTACCCCACGCGCCAAAGCATAATCGTCATAAGGCCCGATGATGAACTGCATATTGGTGGTGTCTAATTTGGAGTTGCCCTCTACGAAATTAATCTTGGAGGTGGTATCAGGGACGTGGGTGATACAGACTAAAATTTTCATTGTATTTGATGGATATTGAAGAATTTAACAAATTTTATCCTATAACTATTTTTTTGGCGTGAAGTTAGATATATTTATTTTGAAATGGAAAAAAGTCGGCTCTCCCTACTTCTCGACTATGTGCAAGAAGCACCTCAAGACCCTTTTAACTGGTATGCTATTGCCTTAGAGTATCAAAAAATTGACCCTCAACAAGCCAATTTTTATTTTGAACATTTACTAACTCATTTCGGTGATTATCTTCCTACTTACTATGTTTATGCTTTGCATCTTATCAACTTAGGTGAAGATTTAAAAGCAGAATCTGTTTTTGAAAAAGGTATAAAATTGAGTAAGTTGCAAGAAAATTGGAAGACACTCAGAGAGTTACAAAGTGCATTCGAAGAATGGAAATTTAGTTAGTTGGCCTATTACATAATTATAGAGGATAAATCGGTCAAAAAAAGCTAATTTATCATCTTCTGCCTTGCTAAGGGGTTTTCAATCGACCCGATATTTTTGAAAGATGAAGCGCTTATCTATTGCTCAACTATTTTTTTTAATCAATACCTTCATCGGTACATTCATCAGTATCATCATCATACTGGTTTATTTGAGCTTTGTCAGCAGAGAAAGTTTTCGCAATAAGCAAGAATTATTGCTAAAAAAAAGTGAGCTGGTGCAGCACCTAAAATTAAACATTGAAAGTTTTATCAGTGTGGCACGCCGTTTTGTTTCATACCGAGAGGCTAACCTTTTTGAGCAACTTAAACAACAATTCAACACAGCAAGCCAAGCTCCTGATACGCTGCAAAAAATAATCAAACAGATCAGCAACCTGCCTCTCATTTCGGAAGAAAAAGCTCTTTTTAAGGAAATTAGCCAAAACGCAGATTCATTATTAGTTTATACCTTCCAAGTAACTTCTTATCATAATCAATTGATTGCTGAAAGGGATGCCAACCGCGATCCGGCGCTAATGACCAATTTGAATGTAAAGCTGGAAATCGCCCGGCTTCAGTTATTCAGCAATGAATTTATCCAAAACAAAGAAAAGCTTATTGTTCAAATAGAAAACTTCGAAAGTAAGCTGAAAAAACGTTTGGCCAACGAATTGTCTGTTTCGCAGCGCTGGTACGAACTTTATGCACTGCTTGAAGTGGTGTTGGGCGCTATTACTATCTTGCTTACTTTTTTGTCGTTTTACATTGTTAGGGTAAAAGTTACGAAGCCCATACAAATCTTGCAGAAAGCCATCCACGAAAGTGAGCAAAGCCTGGAACCCCTGAAAATCGAAATCCCTAAACAAAGTCAAGACGAGATTGGGAAATTGGCTGTTGCTTTCCAAAATATGGATGTTAGCATCCGTAACAAGGAAAAAAAGATTTTATCCAAAAATAAAAAGCTGGTTTCCAATTTGGCTTACCTGCGCAAACAAACCAACGAGCTAAACATACAACAATGGATAGCCAAGGGAATCAACCATTTTACGCCTTCGCTCAAGGCAAGTTATGCATCGAGTAAACAACTGTCCACAGATATTCTGAGCAATTTGTTGGAATATACCAACTTGCGACAAGGAATTTTATATTTATTTGATGAAAACACCAATAGTCTGGTGTTGATTGCCTCTTTTGGTACGGTACTCGAAGAACACATTCCTAACAATATTACTTTGGGTAACTCGCTGGTCGGGATTTGTGCACAAAGTTTAGGCACTTTTTACTTCGAAAATATCGAAAACGACCATTTGATACAATGGCAGACGAAACACTCAGAAGAACCGCTGACATTTCAATTGGTTACAGCTCTAAAAGTCAGAAAATCGTTGATTGGCGTTTTGGAAATTCTTCATCACCAGCCCTTTGAGAAAAAACATTTCCAATTTTTTGATGAAATCAGCGAAATCATAGCACTTACCATTGAACGCCACCAGAACGATGCGCAGAAAACAACCTTGTTGGAAAAACTTCATATTAGCAACGAAGAATTGCGCAAGCGGGAAGAAGAATTAAGCCAAAATACTGAAGAGCTACAGGCTGTCAATGAAAACTTAGAACGCATCGTAGCCGAACGCACCCAATTTATTAGAGAGCAAAACAAAATCATCGAAGCAAAAAATAAGGAGATTTTAGAGCAGTTCGAAGATTTGGCACTGAAGCAAAAAGAATTAGGAGCCGCCTATAGGCAACTCAAAGCCCAAGAAGAGG